>CAYXFI010000272.1:0-5695 GCA_964464205.1 uncultured Cytophagia bacterium | reverse complement strand
AGCGGCCGGGCGGTAACTTGCCGATCACGAAGTGGCCGCTGAGGTCGCAACTGGCGCCCCGGGTAGTGCCCATCACCAGGACGTTCGCCCCGGGCAGGGGCTCGCCCGTTTGCGCATCCCGCACCTCACCGCGAATTGCCCCGCTGGTGCCCGTCTGCGGGTGAAGGGCGGAAGTCCAGAGAGCGAGGAAGACTACTGTGCCTGCCAGTTTCCTCTTCAAGGTTCAACCTTGCTGAAATCGACCGTGATGTTGACGCCGCGGGCGGTATCGCCCTTCGCCACGTAGACCTGGCCGGGCTGGCCGGGATGCTCCGGATCTTCGTAGATGCCGAGTTCGCGGAATTTGAATTCCCCGCCGATCTGCGAGATGGAGAAGACACCGATGTACTTGAGCGTGTCGGGGGCGACGTCCAGGACGAAGTCGTCGTGAGTCACGCCCACCGGCCGCGTCAGGTCCATTCCGCGGGCCGTGAGATAATCCACCTGTTCCTCCGGCACCACCGGAAAGGCAGCCAGTACCACAATCTGGATGTCCGGAAACCATTCTCCCACGTACGTGATTCTCCCCTGCAGGAAAGCTCCGCGCGCGATGAGCACTGGATCGGCGTAAATGTCCACGCTGTCCTGCACGGGATGCTCTTCGGTCAAATCGATGGCCTGTGGGAGCAGGCTATTGCGGCGGGTGTAGAGCCCGAGGATGCTGGAGATAGACCACGTACGCCCTTTCTCTTTCCACAGAACGCCCACCGCCTCGTAGTGGCCGAGCGGGAGGAGGATTTCGTATTCTACGGTGTCCTGCCAGAAGGGGAGAGGTCCGCTCAGCCCGAGATCCAGCAGAGCCTTGGGGGGAAAGGTTTTGGCGACAGCCACTTGGACCTGATCGGTGTTCGGCGGGAGTTTGTCCACGAAGATCACCCGGCCCCGAATGCCGCTGTGGATGGGCGCCAGACCGTGGTCCGGCTGGCAGGAGTGAAGCACGAATACTCCCGCAGTGCCGAGGAGGAAGAAGAGCAGTGTGGCCTTCTGCGTCCCGCGCCTCATCGCAGCAACAGCAGCTTTTCCGTGCGGATGCCCCTGCCCTCCACTTCCAATCGGACCAGGTAGACGCCGGAAGCAGCGGGCGAGCCGTCAGCCGTCCGGCCGTCCCAGCGGAAGGAATGTTCCCCCTTCGGCATCCAGGAGTCCTGCACCAGCGTGCGCACAACCCGTCCGCGCAGGTCAGTGACCCACAGGCTCACGCGGGAGCGTTGCGGAATTTCGACCTGCACCAGCGCTGTGCCGCGAAACGGATTGGGGTGGACGGGTAGGAGCTTGAACGAGCTGGGACGGGTCTTTTCGCGCCACGAGGTCACGCTCGTGAACTGTTGCACCCGGAGGCGCCGCTCGACGGGATTGAGGAGCTGGTCCAGCAGAGCTTCGGCAGCCTCTGCGGATTGGTTGGGAGGAAGGAAGTACAAACGCATGTTCGAGAAGTCGTACTCTCCGGAGATCTTGGTGCCAGTGATTTTCACTCCCACATCGCCGAAGGATTTGCCGTCACCGGTGTCCGCTGTGCCGTCGTCGGTGCCTCCGCTGGCCCGGTCCCAGTAGTACAGCGCCTGAGCGTCGCCGAGTGGGGGCACGTCCAGAATACTCACAATCGTGCCCGGCTCACCCGTCACCATGAACCAGTTGTAGCCGGGCACGTCGAGGGTTCGATTTGGGTTGTCGGGGGTTCCATCGATCGGGATGCCGTCGTTGTACCGGTTGAAAAAACGCATTCCGACGGCGTTTGGGCTCAGGTCGAGGGACTGTCGGATCAGTGAAATGTTCAGCGACGCGCTGAACTGGCGCTTGCCGCCTCCCGCGACCAGCGAAAATGGGTAGAGTCGGGCGGTCATGTGAAACGTGGTGGACAGGGAGGGCATGCGCGCAGTCATGCGTCGGATGACCCGCACGGGGCCGGCGACGGCCTCCACGGTTTCCGTCACGAAATCAGCCTGCTCGTTGATCTCGAACGGCCTGGCCAGCGGCGGACGGAACTTGAAGCGCATCTTTTGGGTGTCGACGAGGTCCTGCCCGTTCCCCCCGTGTTCCGGGAAGATCACGACGCTCTTGATGGCGATCGTGTTGGCGAAACCAACACCGTAGTACAGGCTGGAAATCGAATCCTGATCGGCATGGTAGCGCATCTGGTACGGATCCGGGGAGTGGAAATCACCCCTGACACGGAATAGGTACACGAACCCCGTGTCCCCATCCTGGTCCGTGAGCTCTACTTCCACACGGGCCATCTCCGCGTCGGCCTCCGGAGGCCAAGAGTTAGTCGGTGCACGATCGCCAGCATCGCGGAGCATGAAAACCACCTCGTCGGGGTGGTCCGGCTGCCCGTCAAGCAGGCCGTCGTCTGGCGCGAAGAAGGCGTCGGGCCCCGGTCCGACCTCGTCCACCTGCAGTGGGATCGCACGCCACTCCGCTGTGGAGGCGTCATAGGCGTAGCCGCCGATCTCCGTCACCGGTACACCTTCGAGTGCACGCAGAGAGGAACCGTACAGAATGACCGGTTCGTACGGTCGGTTCGGGAACTTGCTCTGGGCTGCGCTGCCGGAGGACACCAGCAGAACCGCCAAGATGGTTGGGACTGGGCTCCGCATTCGTATTCCCTTTCGGAACGTCGTTAGCAAACCTCCTGACCAATCCTTCGACGGTGAACTCACGGACCGGCGTGACCGGCCAGCCCTTCCTGTGCGAGCTGCTACCGCCGGGGTCCGGATCACCGTACGAGAAGGATCTTGGTGTTCAGCAGTCGACCGCCGCCGCGGGCTCTCACCACGTAGATGCCGGATGCAACCTGCTCGTTGCGATCGTTCGTACCGTCCCACACAAACTCGAACCGTCCGGCGTCAGTTGAGGGCAGCTCGATCGACTTCACCCGGCGGCCGAGTGCATCGTAGATTGCCAACGTGGCCCTCTTTGCGCCCGGGAGCCGAAGGTGGATTCGTGTCTGAGCGTTGAAGGGATTGGGGTAGGCCAGGAGCTGAGCAAACTCCCGCGGTACGAAATCCACCCTCAGCACTTTCGAGTAGGCGACGCTGCCATCGGAATCGATCTGTTTGAGGCGATACTCGTAGGTGCCGGCTGTCCTCGGAGAATCGGCGAAGCGGTAGTTGTGGCCTTCCGTTGCGGTACCGCGTCCGCTCACGAAGCCCACCTGAGTCCATTCGGACCTCCCGGTGCGTCTTTCGATGGCGAAGCCCACGTTGTTGGTCTCACTCTCCGTGGTCCAGCGAAGCACAACGGAGTCGGCCACCGCTTGCGCCGTGAATGAACTCAGCTCCACGGGCACCACGAGGACTACCGCGATGTTGGAGATGGGGCCCTGGTGGCCGGCGTCGTCGATGGCGCGCAAGGCGAAGTAGTAACGGGTTTTCACCTGGAAGCCGGTGTAAAGGCGCGATTCGTGCTCGCCGGCGGGCAACGGGGCGGTAGTGTCCGGGATGGGCCTGGCGTCACGGTACCAAGTATCGAGATCGTAGTCGCCGGACGTGAAACCCGCTTGGGAAGCAGAAACGAGAACCGGTGGCGGCTGGCGGGAGTACCGGATGTCGTAGCGTTCGGCCTGACCCGTGTGCTGGTCGTCTCCGGGGGCGGTCCACTCCAGGCGAACCTCCCCCTCGCCCTCAGCCGACGCCAGCAGATCGTACACGCCCGCTGGTGGCAGGGTATCGATCCGCTGGGGCTCGATGCGCAGGCGGAGCGGGTTCAGCCAGTTTTCCAGCATTGCCTCGCCGACCTCGCGCGTCTGATTGGCCGGCAGGAAGTAGACCCAGTTGGCGGTGGAAGAAGGGCCCGTAATCACCCGGCCGCCGGTCGTGTAGATGTAAACCCCGATATCCCCGTAAGAGCGGCCGTCACCTGTGTCGCTTGTGCCGTCGTCGGTTCCTCCGTCGCTGTCGCGATAGTAGAGTCGCTGTACGTCGCCAATTTTCGGGACGTCGATGAGCGTGAGGATGGTTCCCTGGGAGCCGGTGACCATGAACCAGTGTTTGGCCGGAGTGTCCAGGGCTTTGTCTACGTTGTCCTGGCTCTGATCGCCGTCGACCCGGACGGAGTCATTGCGCGCGTTCAGGAAGTACATCCCGGTGGCGTTCGCGTTGAGGTCGAGGGATTGCCGGATGTGGTACACTCCGTATTCCGCGCTGATGTTGCCTCCACCTCCGACGTAGAAAGAACGTGGGTAGTAGCGCGTCAAGAGCGACACGTCCTGTTCGATCAGATTGAGGTACACCAGTTTGGCGCGGAGTCTACGAAGCAGGCGCACGGTGCCGCCCTGGATGTCCACCCCCACCTTCTCCACATTTTCTTCCGTCGCTTTGTAGTTGTACGTGATCCAGCCGACCCTGTAGTTACCCTTCACTCGCTGCTTTTGCCGATCAACGATGTCCACGTCCTGCCCGCCCCCCGCCACGGTGATGTGGGCGTCCACCAGGGTGCCGTGATTGTTGTACCCAACCAGGTAGTACTTGCCCAGGACCCTGTCGTTGGTGGCGTCGTAGTCGAAGTAATGGGGCATGCGGAGGATGAAAGAGTCGGGGGCGTTCACGAAGAGGTAGACCCAGCCGCGTTGGGTTTCGTCGAGGGGATTCCACACCTCGATTTCAATCCGAAGGTTTGCCCTGGGGCCCTCCCCCGGCAGCCAGACGCCGTCGGGCACGCGGGCGCCCACGTCGCCGGAGAAGAAGACCAGCTCGTCGTCGTCATCGAGCAGGCCGTCGTCCGAAGTGAAGTAATCTCCGTCGCGGACTTCATCGATCTGAAACGGGATGGCCACCCATTTGCTCGAATCGGCCCTGTAAGCGAAGGCGTGGATTGCTTCCACCGGGAGACCAGCCAGCTCGGGCAGGTTGCTCCCGTAGAAGACCACCGGTTCGTAGATTCGCTGCAACGTGGGGGGAACGACGCGCGCGCGGGCCTGCGGCCCCGCACCAAATGCTGCGGTCACGGCCAGCACGCAGACTATCCGCGGCACAGTTGTTTTCCCCCGGATCTTTCCAAAGCCTCCCATTTTTCCACCCTCCCGGACGGTTCATAACCCTCCGCTGCCACGGTGCTCGGCCGGTTGCCGTCGAGCATTCCGGTAAGGCGATTCGTCCGGAGATGCTCAGAGTGCCCTCGACCACCGTAGGCGCGAGCATTTTAGACATTTGCGGCCTGAAAAGCAACCGCTAACTCCGCTCGCGTCTCTTGCTCTTCTTCAAAATGGGTACGTCTCCGGCGGGATTGGGTGACCTGGCGCACGAATGCGTTTCCAGGGGGCAAACTCGTGGTTTTCGGTAGCCGGCACGGACCAAGAGTTGTCCTGCAGAAGTGCCCGGTTCCTTTCCCTGGGAAGCCAGCGTGGGGAGGCAGCAGTGGCCGGTCTCGCCCTGCCTCTCGTCAGCGCTTGTTTGACGAGTTTTTTCCGGGGTTAGGCACGCTAGGACCTCGGTGCCCTGGTTTGTTCGTGAGATTTCTTCAGAACTATCCTGACGTCTCTTGGCAGGTGATTGGTCGGGACCGGGTGGGCCCTGTGGATCAGCGCCGTGCACGAGGCACGGGTGGGGCGGCTCTCACTTTCTGGGGGCCAGGTGATTAGGCCCGACTGCAACGGGTCCGGAGCAACAAAAAAGCGGCCCGGCGGGCCGCTCGCGTCGCACATCTGCTCGAAGGGTGATCA
>CAYXFI010000271.1:2861-5705 GCA_964464205.1 uncultured Cytophagia bacterium | reverse complement strand
TTCGGGCGGGAACTGGAGAGGAAAGGAACCTCGGCCATTCAGTTCCTGGTGGACGCTTCCGACCCCAACGCCGGCACGCTGATCCGCGACTACGCCAGGAGGATCGTCTTCCAGCACGCCTCCGACGTCGCCCAGAAGCCCATCCCCCTGGACTTCCGGCCCACAATCCTGTTCAATCCGGACATGAAGAGCACGTACTTCTTCGTGCCCGGCATCGTGGCGCTGGTGCTGGTGATGATCTCAGCGCTGCTCACCAGCATCACCATCACGCGCGAGAAGGAAAGCGGCACGATGGAGATGTTGCTCGTTTCCCCCGTCCGCCCGCACGAGATCGTGGTGGGCAAAGTTGCGCCGTACGTGGTGTTGGCATTCTTGGATGCGCTGTTCATTCTGGCAGTGGGAATCCTGTTGTTTGGCGTCCCGTTCCAGGGCGATCCGTTGCTGCTGCTCCTGCTCACGGCGGTTTACGTCACCACCGGGCTGAGCCTGGGTTTGCTGTTGTCCACTGTGGCGCGCACCCAACAAGTAGCCATGATGATGGCGTTGCTGATCACCCTGCTCCCCACGCTCATGCTTTCGGGACTCATTTTCCCGATCGCTTCGATGCCGCGCTGGCTGCAGGTGATCACGTACATCGTGCCGGCCCGCTACTACCTGCTCATTGTGCGTGGCATTCTGCTGAAGGGAAGCGCGTTGAGCCACCTGGTGCAACCGTCCGTCATCCTGCTCGGCATGAGCCTGCTGCTACTGGCCATTTCGTCCCGGCGCTTCCGCATGACACTGGAGATCTGAAATGCAGGCAATCCGCTTCCTCGTGCGCAAGGAATTCCGGCAGATACGGCGAGACCCGCCCATGCTCGGTATCATCTTCGTGGTGCCGCTGATCCAGCTTTTCATCTTCGCGAACGTATTCACCACCGAGACCAAACACGTGAAGCTCCTCGTAGCCGACCTCGACCGGAGTCGGGCCAGTCGAGAGCTGGCGCGAGCCTTTTCCAATACCGACCGTTTCGACCTGGTGGGCACCACAACGGACCTGAACCAGATCCGCGAGGAGATGCGAGCATGGCGCGCACAGGCAGCGCTGGTGATTCCCCCCGAATTTCACCGCAAGCTTCTGCGCGGGGAGATCCCCCCTCTGCAGCTCGTCGTCGACGGTGTGGACGGTAACTCCGCCGGGGTGGCCCTCGGTTACGCCGAGGGAATCCTGACGCACTTTCTCACCACTTTCGTGCCGGAAGAACTGGACTCCCCCACAGCTCCACCGCCCGCCATTCAGCTCAGGGAAAGAATGCTGTACAATCCAAATCTGAGTAGCCAGCAGTACATGGTGCCGGGGCTGGTGGTAGCATTGCTCACGATCCTTCCGATGATGCTTTCCGCGATGAGCTTCGTGCGCGAACGGGAGATGGGCACCCTTGAACAGCTCCTCGTGACCCCCATCCGGAAACACGAGCTGTTGCTGGGCAAATTGATCCCCTTCCTGATCCTGACCTACATCGAACTGGCGGTGGTAACCACGGCCGCGGTGCTGGCTTTTCACATTCGCGTGGAAGGCAGCCTGCTACTGCTGGCAGCGCTGGGATTGCTCTACCTGTTCACCACGCTGGGTCTCGGCATCTTCGTTTCCACCGTCACTGAGTCCCAGCAGCAGGCCATGTTCGTGGCCTACTTCCTGATGGTATTCATGCTGTTGATGAGCGGCTTCTTCATCCCGATCCCCAACATGCCGGAAGCGCTCCGCAAGCTCACGTACTTGGATCCGATGCGCTACTTCATGTCCATCGTGCGAGACATATTCCAGAAGGGGTCTACACTGCGCTACCTTCTGCAGGACGTCATCCCCATGACCGCATTCGGTGTGGCCATCCTCACGTTCAGCACGTTGAAGTTCAGGAAACAGATCGGCTGACCCGGTGGTCCGGCCGTCCTGTCTTCCCCCGGATTCACGCGGGGGCTTCAGGACTCGGGTAGCGCCTTCTCTCCCTCAGCGAGCCCGGTGGGCAGTGCCAGAGTGGCGAGCTGCCGCGAGAGGGCTTCGTGACGGATGCGAACGCGCTCCAGGCTGGTCCGTGCGTTGTTGAGGTGGGTCTCCAGCGTGGTGAGGGCAATCCCCATCTGCTCCGCTTCTTTCCGGATCGCCTCCAGGGCATCCACAACCTGGCGGGCAGCCTGTTCAATCCGCTGACTTTGAAATCCCAGCAGGATCGCCTGCAGGAAGTAGTAGAACGCATTGGGGCTGACGAGAAAGACCTTCCGCTCCCGAGCGTAGCGCACCAGCTCCGAGTCTCTGCTGATGATCTCGTGGTACACGGCTTCGCTCGGCACGTACAGAAGAGCAAAGGTCATGGTCCCCTCAGAGGGTCGGATGTACTTGCTGGTCACGGCGTCGATGTGGCGCCGGAATATTTGGCAAAACTGCCGCCAGGCTGCGTCTCGAGCGGTTTGATCATGCGCCGTCGCGTAATGGCCGAAACTGTCCAGCGGGAACTTGGAATCGACGGGGATCATCCCGCTTCCCGTCTTGATCACCGCGTCCACCACCACTCCGGTGCTGAAGCGGTGCTGGAACTCGTACGTGTCGCGCGGCAGCACTTCTTGGATCAGGCTCTTGAGGATCTCCTCGCCCACAGTGCCGCGGAACTTTGGCCCACGCAGCATTTCCTGGAACGCCCGGATCTGCTGTCCAACCTCCCGTACCTGTCCCACTTCCCGCCCCACGTCCGACAGGATCCGCGAGGCGTTGTCGAGCCTTTGCGCAACGCTTTCCACAGTCCGGTGGAGCTCCTGACTGACGACTTCGGTCTGCCGCCGGATGTTCTGATCCATCGTGCGCAGCCACTC
>CAYXFI010000271.1:0-2761 GCA_964464205.1 uncultured Cytophagia bacterium | reverse complement strand
TTCCCCTCGCCCGACGCGGTCCCCCCGGGTTCGTACCCTCCGACCCCACCGGGGCAGAGTAGCCTCCGGGCGCACCTCTACGGCACCACCTGGATTTGGATCGTCGACCAGCTACAGAAGCCCCAATCGTTCAGGACGAACAGGGTCAGTTCCTCGACCGCTTGGCAGGTATCGGCGTAATAGTAGAAGTTGCCGTCCTGGTCCCTTTCGATCCCGCCGTGATCGCCCCCGCCCCACCCGAAGCGCCACTCGTAGTACAACTTCGCACCGACGGGGTCGAGCACATCGATGATGAGCCGCGTCCGACTTCGTACCTTCACCGGGTTCTCGGCTATCGCGAACCTCTTGATGACCGGCTTCATTTCGTCCGCGCTCCGGGCCGTGGGCCCCTGCTGCAGGGCCGCATCCACATCCCGCGCGATCTCCGACACTTTAGCCTCTAACTCGCCCTTTGCGTCGACGAACACGACCACGTTGTCGCGGATGAACTGCCTCCCGCCGCCGTAGGACGGATCGCCGGCCACCGCTGGGTCATCCTCCGGAGCCACGAGTTCCATCGGCACCGAAGCGAGCTCCCGTACTTCCCGCAGGTACGATTCCGCCTGCTCCCGATCGCTCGCCACGACCAGGGTGACTCTCAGGGAATTGCCCTCGGAGACCCTCCACTCGTACTGGAACTCCACGAGGGAATACGTCGGCTGGTTCCCCTGCCAGCCAGCGTGCACCAGCCTGGGCGGCTCTCCGTTCCGCAGTGGCTCTGCCTCTTCCACCGCTTTGATCTGATCTGCCGTCAGCCTGACAGCCGCCCGCACCGGATGGCTGTCCGGTCCCGTGGGACTCTTCACCCGCGTGCACGATGCAGCGACGGCGAGCGTCAGTCCAACGGCCAACGCGCACCACACACCACACCTCACGCCCATCATTCGCCTCCTCGGAAGGGAGCGATAGCCCCTCCTGTTGGTCACCCGATCCTCCCGCGAACCCTGCGAGCAAGCCAGAAGAACCGTGGCGCCATTGGCAACGTAGAGAGTTGTACTGCGGCGAGATCTCGGCGTGGCTTGCGACCGAAAACCGCAGCCGATCACGTCTGGGACACCCAACGGCCGGGCCGGGCCTCAGCCTGGTGCATCCGTGCCCGGCGCAAGCCCCTGACCGGACCGTTGGAATTCCCGAGCAAAACCGCAGACGACCAACCTCCTACGTCCTGTTGTCGCGCGCTCGAGGGCTCTCGCCAGCGCCGCGGGTGCGCGATCCGCTCGCCCCAGTCGCTCCAGGCCCTTCTGACTTGCGGTCGCGGCTGTCCCAGAGGCCTACACCTCGGCCGCCGTGGCCGGGCAAATCCGGCTGTACGCGCAGTAGCTGCACTTGTACGGGCTCGGATCCGGGGTGAAGTCACGAGCGCGAATCCCTCGCGCCGCCTGTTCGATCTTCTCAAGCGCTTTCTCCGCACGCTTCTCGCTCCACTCGGCTACCCCCACGATGCCGCTGTCCACGAAATGCAGCTCCACCCGAACCGGCGGGGCACCGTGGATCTGCTCGTAGGCCAGCCCGTAGATGCGCAGCTGCAGGCTTTCCCTGGCTTTCTTGTCGGCCTCCTCTTTTTCCCGAACCTCGGATGACTTGTAGTCCACAATCACCGCGCCGCCATCCCGGATGTCGATCCGGTCCCAGCGCCCGATGATCCGGTTGTTCGCGTGGACGAACGCGAATTCCTGCTCCACCTGAGCAGGCACCACGCCGTCTTTCTCCTGCGTCTCGAAGAAGCGGCGCAGGGCCTCTTTGCCCACTTGGTACCGCAGCTCCTCGTGTTCCCGGCTCAAAAAGCCCTCGCTCACCCAAACGGAGTCGAATTTGGCGTAGAGGTCCTCCAACGTGACGGGCAGTCCCGCCAGCTTGCGCCGGTTGTATTCCTTGATTGCCTCGTGGATGGCCTGTCCGTACACGATGGCGTGGTGCGGCCGGAGCGGCACACGCAGAATGTGCACGTACTTGTACTTCAACGGACATGTGAGGTAATCGTCGATCTGGAAGAAACTCAGGGTGATTCTCTGGCTCTCGGGAATCTGCGGGAGTTTCAGATCGCCGGCCGCCGGTGCGGACCGGTGCCGTCGTATCGTCTCCAACGCGCTCGTACGAATAGCCTCCACGTCGGCTTCCTGGCGATCGAGAGCCTCTAGCACAAAAGGACTCACCTTCCACTTCTTCTTGCCGCCCAGATCCGTCGCGCTGGACAGATACAGTTCTTCCTGCGCGCGGGTCATGGCCACGTAGAAGAGCCGCCGTTCTTCCTGCATGTGCACGTCGCCTTCGGGCAGGATCTCCCGCACCAGCTCGTCGGGCAGTGGCAAGGGCTCGGATCGCCGCCGCAGGGGGAATCTCTCGCGTACCAGACCGACCATGAAGACCACCCGGAACTCAAGACCCTTCGCCTTGTGCACGGTGAGGACGTTCACGGCGTCCACGTCCGGGTCGGCTTCGGCCGTCGGCGGATCATCGCCGGCCTCGATCAGCAAGTCGAGATACTGCACGAGGTGCGGCACCTGGTCATGAGCAGCCGTGTGAGAAAAGGCCCGCACAATCTCGAAGAATCGAGCGAGGTTCTGGATTTTCGACTCAGCCTCGGGAGCCTCGCCGCGCACCAGCCGGGAGAGGTAACCCGTTCGCTCCAGGAACTCGTAGAGCACATTCCCCGCCGGGCGCTGGCGCGAGTATTCCGCCAGGAAGTCCAGATCATTCAGCACCTTCTCGATTGTGGCTGTAG
>CAYXFI010000270.1:0-5708 GCA_964464205.1 uncultured Cytophagia bacterium | reverse complement strand
CAACTTTTTCTTCACAACACATTGATTTCTCTTGCAATTCCGTCGCCGGTCGCCTAAGTTTTGATCGCCACAACCATCGTTGCTTCTCTGCACCGAACTAGCGACTGCTTTCTGACGGTCCCAAAACAGCAATGCGGGCCGACGTACCGATGCGTTCTACGAGCCTCGGTGGCTTTCGTCCTCCACGGTACCCGGTGAAACTATCCACAGTCTTCGGTGAACACGTCAACCACAGGCGCCTCGCGTCATGCGGGACAAACGCGGAAGCCCGCAGTGCCCACAGTCTGCAGTTGAATGCAGGGAATCACTGGCCCACGGAGGTTTGCGATGGGAAAAACATTCCGCGGATTCGCACTGCCGATGCTGATCTTGACCACCTGGGCAGCGACGGCTGCGTCCCGGACGGCCGTTGACGCGCGGTTCTTCGGCGAGTGGCAACTGGTCCGCGAGCGAAGCTCCGACATCGATCCCTGGCGGAATCTTCAGCTCAGCATCGTGCGTACCGGGGACCTGCTCGTGTTGCGACGGCACTTCCGAGCAGGTCGCTACAGCGGCGTCGACAGCATCGTCGCGTCCCTGTCGGGCAAAGAACAAACGTTCCCACTCGTCCCCGGCAAGTGGCTGGAACAACCGCATCTGGCCGTGTACGTCCCGGAGGGAGCCGAAGGTACAGCGCAGCTTCGACCCTCCGGAGAACCCCGGGAATTCTACCTCGATTTGCGCTACGACTTGCAGACCGTGCAGGGAAGCCACCGGATCGACATCACGTATCGGTTCCGCATCTCCACGGACGGGCAAACGCTCTGGATTACCGAACTACGCTCCACGCGCCCGACACCGCTGAGCTTCGTGTTTCAACGAGTGCCGTAGCTCGCCACAGAACTGCACGCTCTCGCCTTGAACAGCAAGGTGCAAAGACACCCTTCGAATTCAATCGTGGAGGTATGCGATGTCCGTTAGCACCGGAAGAAGGTTGGTCACAAGGGCGATCCTGGTCAGCGTAGCTCTGTCGCTGGCCGGATGCGCGGGCCCGAAATTGCCCGACCGGGGCGAGCCTAAAGTGATCCCCAAACAAGCGTACCTGATGCGCCTCCAGGACAACTGGGACATCAACGGTGCCCTACCCGTACAGGCCATGCTCATCAGCCTGCAGGGCCTGGCCAATCAGGACACGCCGAGACTCTACTTCGAGTACCCGCCGAGCTGGCCGTACAAGTTCACCGTGTCGCTGCGCGAATACTACGAAAAGAGTCGCGGCATCCAGTTCGTTGAGCTCCACAGCCCCGAAGATGCGCTGCGCAAGTTGGGTCGTTTCGCCAAAGGATGCGTGGTCTGGGACCGTGACGTCCGCACATCGCTGATCGTGGCATTCACAGTGGCGGGACTGAAGCAAGCCATCGTCGTCGACGACTCCCTCCTCGCTCTGGCTGCCCAGTTCAACCTGCCCGTACTCGAGGATCTCCGCGGTAGGTTCCGCAACCAGTCCGACTACGAAATCTACCGGTGGGCCTACGAGACCTACTGGCCCGAGTGCAACAAGCAGTTCCTGATCTACATGGGCGGGGTCGCAGGTCAGCGGATGCAACCTGGTATCGCTGATTTCGGCATCTACAAGCGCGCTTTCTTCACCGACCTCTCCGCCGATCCCTCCGACACACTCGAATTCCAACTCGCCAATCAGATCATGAGCGAGATGGAGCCCATGGGGATGGTGATGGGCTGGCACAGCTACGCGAAGGACACCGAAGGCCAGCACGTCACCCTCGTGTCCCGACACGGCCTGAGGATGGAAGGGCTGAACACTCTTCCGAACATGAGCTTCAACTGCCACATCCCCGTCACGGAGGGATACCGCTTCAAGAACAACCACAACGTTCAACCCGGTGAGAAAATCACGCCGGAGAAAAAGGTCTACGTGGCCTGCATCCAAACCGATGGCCTCGGGATCGGCGCGTGGCTGCGCCCGGGAAGGGGCGAAATCCCCTACGCCTGGGAAGTGACAATGAACTGGATCTGGCTCGCACCGGCCATGCTGCAGTACTTCTACGACATGGCCACGCCCAACGACTACTTCATCGGTTGCCTCTCCGGGCCGGGCTACATGTACCCGAAGGCTGTGCCTCCAGAGGTGCTTCCCAAGATGGCCCGCCGGGCCAGAGAGCTGATGGGTCAGCTCGACCTCCGTGTGTTCGAAACGATGGACTACTCCGAGGGGAACCGCTACTACGGCAACATCGACCTGCCGAAGCGCATCGTGGACGTCTACTACCGCGAGATGCCCGACGCCATCGGGTTCGTGAACGGCTACGGACCCGCCAACACCTACGCCGTCCGCGACGGCAGGGCTTTCTACTCGTACCAGTACTACCTGTCACCCACACGGCCGGAAGAAGAAGCGGTATCCGACCTCATCGAACTGGCCAACATGAATCCACAGCGCCCCTACTACCTGCTCATCCACGTGCGCGAAAGCAGCGACGTGAAACGCGTGAAGAACATCTTGGACAAGCTGGGCCCCGAATTCGAGGTCGTGCCGTTGGACGTGTTCCTGACCCTCGCGGGATCGCACCCCACTTTCCAGGAGCGCTACCTCGAGGCTGACTAACGTCCGGGTCAAAGGACGCGACGAGCCGGGGAGCCGAACTACGTACGCAGGAATTTACACCGAAGAAGGCTTCCCGGCTCGGCAAAGCGCCATCGGGTGCCGTCAAGCAAGAAGCGCGAAATCCAGCCTCTCCGGAGCCAAAGGAAATCAAAGGGGCCGCGCCGCGGCTCAGCCCATCTTGGCCTGAGCACGAACCCGGTCCTCAGCGGATACGCCGGCATGAGTGCGCCAAGGGGACCCGTCGGGCAGCGTTCCTGGGTACAGCTCGGGAGAGCGCTACCGCGGCAGCCAGACGATCTTCTGAGTTCGTACCTTACCGCCCGAGCGGAGTACGGCCACGTACACGCCACCGGGCACCGGCTCCCCGCGATCATCTCGACCGTCCCACATCACCTCCAGGCTGTTGCCGTAGAAGCTGCGCTCCAGCAGCGTACGCACACGCCGTCCGAGCACGTCGTAAATGCTCAGGCTCAACTCCGACGGCGGTCTCCGGCCCCACCGGATGCGGAAAATCGTGCGGAGGCGAGCGGGATTCGGAAACGGACCCTCCAGCGCAAACTCCTCCGGCGAGCTCCCCACGGAAGTTCGGATCTCCGCCAGCAGATTGCCATCGGGATCTACGACCAGGCTGTCCACGGTAGCCGGGCCGTCCCGAATTGACAGGAGGAAACGGTCGCGGCAAGAAGTCAGCCGCACCGTGTCGCGCTGGCTCCAGTTCGCCCCGGCCATCTCCACAACCACGGGCATTTCGAACGCCGGAGCCCCGTACTGGACCTGCTCGATCACAAGCTCGACCCGTTCGGGCGAAGTTTGCTCCCAGTCCACCAGCAGTACGGGATGCCCTGCCCGGTACAGCCACTCGTCGAAGAACCAGTCAAGATCGACGCCCGCCACTTCCTCCGCCACTGCTTGGAAATCCCTCGTGCTGGCGTTGCCGTAGGCGTAGCGATCCCGGTAGGAACGAAGCAGGCGGAAGAAGGCCGAATCGCCCACCACGAAGCGCAACATGTGCAGGATCCACGCCCCCTTGTGGTACACGGTAGCCCCCCACATGTACCGCGCCGGCGGATTGTACACGGCGAAAGCCCCCAGCCGAGCCTCTTCTGCGAAATACTTCCGCGCAAAGTAGTCCAGCATACTGCGCTTCGCCGCCTCGCCGTACCGGTGCTCCGCAAACAGCACTTCGCCGTAAGACGCAAACCCCTCGTTCAGCCAGAGGTCGGGCCAGTCCTGGAGGGTCACAAGATCGCCCCACCACTGGTGGGCCAGCTCGTGCACGAACACGGTCTCGTAGCGCCGGCTGCCGTCCACCAGGGCGTCGCTGATGGTACTCAGCGTCTGGTGCTCCATCGCCCCGCGGCACGGCGCGATCACGGCCCCGTACCGCTCGAAGGGGTACGGACCAAACAGCTGCGAGAAAAGCTCGAGCGCCCTGGGTACGTTTTCGAAGTCCCGTCGGGCTGCTTCTTTGCGCGCTGGGTACACGTAGTTGACAATGGGCAGCGTGTCTCCACTCGCAAACACCGCCCGCTGGAGCAGGGTGTCGTATTCGCCCGCCGCCAGAGCGAACAAGTAGGTGGCCATTGGAAACGCCGATCGCCAGTGAAAGGTCAGCGTATCCCCACCGAAGCGTTCCACGAGAACACCGTTGGAGGCCACCACGAGGGGAGCCGGTACCGAGGCCCAGAGCTCAAACAGCGCCTTGTCGGAGGGGTGATCCCGGCACGAAAGCCAGGTCCGCGTCATCGACGGCGGGTACGTGTAGATACCCTCCCCGATCGTGTAGATCGCCTTCGGGGTGAAGAAGAATCCGCCGAAGCCGTCGTTCCCAGGCCGCCCCTGGTACGCGACCCGAACGAGGATCGAATCTCCAGCCGAGATGGGTTCCGGCAAAGCGACTTCCAGGTAGCCCGGCCTACGTGAGAATGGCACCTGCTCCCCATCCACGTACACGAACTCGGCGTCGAGCGCCACCAGATCCAGGCGCAACCGCTGGATCCCCGCACGACGACTCGCCAGCCTGATGCGCACTTCGCCCCGGATCTTCTGCTCGGTGGGGAAAATCCTCAACCTCACTTCGTACCAACGCGCATCCCAATCGGAGGTCGACGCCACCGCTACGGGTCGAACGGACTGACGTTCCAGCTCGTAGACGGCCAGCGGCAGGGGTTGGCAGAATGCAGCGGCGCCGCCGATGAGCGAAGCCGCGACGACGCTGCCAGCGAGAAAACAGAACGGTCTCATCGTCTGGAAGAATCTGTGAGAACCAGGATGTAGTAGAGGCTGATGCCCAGAACAAACACGTAGCCGAGGATCACGAACAGTTCGCGAGCGCGGAAGAAGATCTCGTACGTCAGGCCGGCAAGACTGAGCGTGCCCCAGATGAGCCCCCGCACCGTGAAACGATCAAATCTGGGCTTGGTGAACAAATCCAACCTCCCTCAGCGCCGCTTCCGCCCACGAACCACCACGAACGCCCCACGGCCATGTCCTTCTTCGACGGGCTCCGGCGCCTCGATCTCTTCCAACGACCGAAACACCGTCTGCACCGTCTGCAATTCCGCGAATCCAGTCCGGCTCAGCAAGTCCAAAATGTCAGCCGTCGAATAGAATGTGGCTGGTCGGTAGAAGACGTTTTGCTCCTTGATCCGCTCGTACTGCTGCCCCAGGTGGCTCGTCTTGTCGATGAAGCCCACGAGTACGTGTCCGCCGGGTTTCAACACGCGGCCTATCTCTTGGAATGTCAGGAAGGGATCGTCCACGAAGCAGATGGTCGTCACCATCAGGACCACGTCCAGGGATCCGGAGCGGATAGGCAGTGCCTCCGCCACTCCGCGGGCAACCTGAATGCCCCTCTCCCGGGCCAGGCGTGCCATGGCCAGTGAAGGTTCCACGCCCAGGCGAATCCCCAGCGGCGCGGCGAAACGCCCGCTGCCCACGCCAACCTCTGCGGCGAGCCCACTCCGGGGGAACAGGGTGCGCACCGCCCTCAGTTCCGACTCGTACACGGGGCCGTGGCGCTCGAACCACTCCTCATACCGGTCGTAGTGAAGATCGAATGGCTCCGTCCTCGGCATGTCTGGGGTCCTCCGCGGTTTCTCTG
>CAYXFI010000269.1:0-5775 GCA_964464205.1 uncultured Cytophagia bacterium | reverse complement strand
CTTCCTCTACCTACCCTTCAATCTACCTCACTACCCCCTCCAGCCCGATCCCGAGCATCTGCGGCTGTTCGACCACATAAGAGACGAACGACGTCGGCGCTACGCCGCCTGGTTAGAGACCCTGGACGAAAGGCTTGGGGAAATCCTCAGGAAAGTCGACGAGCTGGGGCTTACGGAAAAGACGATCATCATCTACTTCAGCGACCAGGGCCATTCCGAGGAGGAACGCGCCTTCTTCGGCGGCGGCAGTGCGGGGCCGTACAGGGGGCACAAAGCCACGCTGTGGGAAGGGGGAATCCGGGTGCCATGCATCGTGTCCTGGCCCGGGAAGATCCCGCAGGGTGAAGTGCGCCACCAGATGGTCTGCAGCATGGACTGGTTCCCGACGGTTGCCGAGTACTGCGGCGTGACTCTGCCAAAACGCAAGATCGACGGCAAGAGCATCGTCCGGGTGATCGAATCGCCGGAAGAACCCAGCCCGCATCGGGTGCTGCACTGGATGCTCGGGAAACGCTGGGCCGTACGCGATGGCAAGTGGAAACTTGTCTTCGACAAAGAACTCTTCCTGGCGGATCTGGAAGCCGACCCCGGTGAACGAACGAACCTCGCTCAGGATCATCCGGAAATCGCGGATCGATTGAGGGCTTTGCACGAGGAGTGGCTACGGGACGTAGCGACGGCTCGGGAGTAGGGTCATTACGCCTCGGCTCCGGCCGGCACCTGCGCAGATCCGGTGGCCTCAGCGGTGCGTTCCACGAGCGATCGGGCGAATTCCCCCTCTCCCTCTTGCGCGATTCGCAGGACTTCTCCCACGTCCAGGACTAGCCGGACTTTGCCATCCCCAAGGATGGTGGCGCCGGCAAATACTCTGGTGCGCGAGAGGAAACCGCCCAGAGGTTTCACGACGATCTCCGCCTGGCCTCGTAGGTGATCCACCAAGATCCCGGCTCGACGATTGGCCAGGCCCACGATCACCGCGTACCCCTTGAGCATGCGTTCACCGTGGCGTAGACCGAGCACCTCCCCCAGATCCACGAGTGGTATTACTTCGTCCCGAAGGCGCAACATGGGGCTACCGCCCACGGTGTTCACGCCGTGATCCTGAAGCCGAGCCGTCTCCAGCACCGACGAAAGGGGGATGACCACCGTCTGACCGGCCGCCTCCACCATCAGGCCCGGCACGATGACCAGCGTCAGCGGCAGGCGGACGATGAAGCGCGTCCCGACGCCGACCTCGGATTCCACCGCGATCTGGCCGTTCAGTCGGGTGATGTTGGTCTTCACCACGTCCATGCCTACACCGCGACCCGAAGTGCCAGTCACCCGGCTCGCCGTCGAGAATCCCGGGAGGAAAATCAAATCCAGGGCTTCCCGGTCCCCGAGCCTGCTGACTTCTTCTTCATCCATCAGGCCTCGCTCCACGGCCGCCCGCCGCACGCGTTCCGGATCGATCCCCCGGCCATCATCCTCGATCTCGATCACGATGTGATCGCCCTCATGGTAGGCGCCCAGGCGAACCGTGCCGGTGCGAGGCTTCCCGAGCCGCTCGCGCTCCTCAGGCGTTTCGATGCCGTGGTCCACAGCGTTGCGGATCAGATGCACCAGCGGATCGCTGACCAGCTCAAGCACGGATTTGTCGAGCTCCGTCTCCTCGCCCTCCAGCACGAGGCGTACTTCCTTCCCTTTCTCTTTGGCCAGATCGCGAACGAGGCGGGGGAACCGGTGGAAGACATTGGAAATTGGCAGCATCCGGGTGCGCATCACGGCGTCCTGGAGCTGCGAGGTGACGAACTGGAGCTGTTCCGCCGCCCCCACCAGCTGGTCCACTGCCAGGTCCTCCGGCTCTGCGCAACTGTGCTTCACAATTCGTCCGACTTGCTGCACGAGCTGCTGGATGCGATTGCGGACCAACACGAGCTCACCCACCAGGTCCATGATTTCGTCCAGCCGGGAGACGTTCACTCGAACCGTCTGCTCCGATCCGGTAGAAGACGAACGCCGGGCATCGCTGTCCGCACGCGCGGCCGCAGGTGGGTTTTCCTCGCGGACTTCCTGCGATCCCGACGTCTCGGACGCCCCGGCAGAATCCTCACTGGCCGAATCGCTCTCAGCTGACCCACCCGCTGTATCCACAGCCTCCAACCACTTGGTCAAATCTCCCAGCACTGAATCAATCGACGTCTCTCCTTCCTCCCCCGAGGCTTTGATCTGCTCCAATAGGGCTCGGGCCGTGTCCACCACGCGCAGGATCAGGTCAATCACCCTGGTATCGACCGCTGCCTCGCCGTGCCGTAGGAGATTCAGGACGTCCTCGGCGCGGTGAGTAAGCGCCGCCATCTTCTCGAAGCCGAGGAAGGAGGAAGTCCCCTTGATCGTGTGGAAAGCGCGGAAAACCCGATTGAGGAGATCCTCGGAGCCCGGGTTTTCCTCCAGTGACAGAAGGTCCTGTTCTGCCTGCTGGAGCAATTCCCCGGTCTCGACGATGTAGTCGTCGATCACTTCTTTCAGGAAGTCCACGTTCTCGCTCGTGTCGCTCATCGCTCAACTCCGAGCCACCGCACGGGTCGCGACTGCCGAACTGTCGCTCGTCGAAGGGGAAAGGACGGATGCGTCGGCTACGTCAGCGGAGACGGCCTCCGCCGCCGGTCACTTGCTCGTTCCCAATCTACCGGGCATGTTGATCCCGCTCGACCTGCCTCCCTGGGGTCCATGCCATGAACTCAACCTTCGAGAGTTGCCCCGTCGTCGCTGGACTGTACCGCGACCAAGCGTGATTTGAGAAGGGCCTCCAGTAGCTGGTCCACGTGCTCCTGGCGTAGCGCAGAGGCTTCGAAATTGAAGCGGGCATCCGCGTCGAATCCTTTGCGGCGAGATGCCTCCGCCTTTCGGTCGGACGGCTCATCCTCCCCCAACTGGCGCAGCAGGTCGGCCACTTTCGCGTGTACACGATTGATCAGATCGCGGGCAGCCGCGAGTTGTTGCGCCGTGATGTCCTGAACCTGCAGGGCCGACATGATCTCGTACCCGTATTCCTGCGCACCGTCCACCAGCCTGCGCAGACGCCTCGGGGAAGGGAGACTCTCCAGTGTCTCGCCCAGCTTGTCCGACAGCTCCCGCAGAGTCTGCTGGAGGTCTTCGTCTCCAGCGCCCTCAGTGCTCAACCGGGCGAACTGCTTTTGCACCCGACGCAGTCTCCGGCGAGCCTTCTCCCAGCCCTGGACACCGTTTCTCAGCTCCTCGAGGTTGCGCAGGATGCCATCCACGCGGTCCAGCACCTGCGTGGTGGCCATCTCGGTAGCCTGCGTCACGTCTTCCAGGTGGCGCGTGGCCCTGGGCATTTTGGCCGTAGACTCGGCTAACGTGCGACTGGCCTGCGTGAGCAAAGGGCCGACGTCGAAAACGAAAGACACCAGGTCCTGTACAAAGGGGGTGATCCTTTCCACCAACACGAAAAGGGCCTGGATTTCCGCGACTCGTTTCAACAACAATTCGAGCTGGCGTTCAGTGCTGGTGGGGAGTCGGCTTTGGGTGGTCTCGGTCATCTCTCTACCTCGCAACGGCCGCGTTGTTCAGGATCTGGTCGATCTTTTCCTTGAGGATCTGGGGGGTGAACGGCTTGACGATGTAGCTACACGCCCCCGCCCGGACGGCCTGCACGATGTCCTCCTTCACACTGCGAGTCGTGACCATCAGAACGGGGATGTGCCGCAGTTCCGGATCGTTGCGCATTCTCTGCAACAGCTCGAGGCCGGTCATTTCGGGCATGTTCCAGTCAGTGATCACCAGATCGAATTTGCCGTTCTTGAGCTTCTCGAGCGCCTCAGTGCCGTCGCTCGCGCCCTCCACATCGTCGTACCCGATCCGCTTGAGCGTGTTGGTGATGATCCGCAACATTGTGGGCGAATCGTCCACGGCCAGAAAACGCATCGCTATCTCTCCTGACTGCCGGTTCTTGCTCCCTTTGCTCCGCCCGCTTGCAAACGCATGAAGATCCCCCCTCGGGTCCCTCTGAGGCGTGGGACCAGAGTGCTGCCGCGAACTAGCCTTCCACTCCCGTGGGCTCCTGGGCCACGGTCTCGAGCTGCCGCTGCTCCGCCGGGCTCAGGATGCGATCCACGTCGATGATGAGGATCAGTCGGCCGTCCAACTTGGCGAGCCGCTCGATGTAGTCTGCCCCCCGGGTCGCAATCTCCGGCGGCGGCTCCGTACGGGACCGGGGAATCCGCAGAACCTCACGGACCCCATCCACCTTCAGGCCCACCGTCTCGTCGCGGCACTCCACCACGACGATCTTGGTGGACTTGTCCGGGGGCTTGGGTTCCAGGCCCATCCTCTTCCTGAGGTCAACGACCGGCACGATCCGTCCGCGGAGGTTGATCACACCCTCGACGAAGTCCGGCGCCCGCGGAACGCGCGTCACCTCCGTCAGCTTCTCGATCGCCCGCACGCGGAGGATATCCACGCCGTACTCTTCGTCGCCCACCGTGAAAACGGTCACCTGAATCAAATCTTCGTCCATTCACGCCCTCGGTAGTCTGAACCCAAGAACTCGCCGGATGACAATCCAACCCACCGTTTGGTTTATCGGTAAGAGCGGGGGTTTTCTTGAGAGGCAGCGCCGGAGAGTAGATCTGCCCCACGTTGGGAGAGATTCCACGTTGTCCGCGGACGCAGGGCGGGGCGGTAGCAGGCGCTCCGAGCGCGATCCTGCCGGGCGCGGCGCGGTCTCCAACCCGGGTTGCACGCCGCGGGTGCGGCGTCAGAGTGGACAATGGGAACGCGTGGGAACTCAGAATGCGATGACGCGAGGAGTCCAGGCATGGACAGGCGGGATCGGGAAGGATTGACACCGAACTACGACCTCAGTCCGCACCCCTCGTCGCGCCAGTCAACCCACGACGCGGGCGCACAAAAAGAACCCGTCGTCCATCCTGGACGACGGGGTTCGGCCGCGCGACAATCCCGAGCCCGGAGGGGCCTCACGCGGCCTGAAATGCCCTCTCCTCGTCCCGGTAGCGGTACTCACGCAACTTGTTGCGAAGGGTGCGCACGCTGATCCCCAGTCGACGCGCGGCGTGAGTGCGATTGCCCCCGGTGTCTTGCAATGCCTTCAGAATCGCCACTTTCTCCAGTTCCTTCAGTGTCATCCGGCTGAAGTCGAAACCGGAGCTCTCCTGGCCAGAGGGCCCAGCCAAATTGTCCATGAAGTTGAACAGCCGAGCTTCCAGGATCGGCTTGGTTGTGAGCACCACGGCCTGCTCTATCGCGTTCTCCAGCTCTCGGACGTTGCCCGGCCAGTCGTAGCGCATCATCAGCTCGAGGGCCTGTTCGCTGATGCCCTCGACGTACTTGTTGTTCTCTTCGGCGTATTTCTTGATGAAATGCTGGACCAAAAGGGGAATGTCCTCCTTTCGCTCCCGGAGGGGCGGCAGGTGAATGGGCACCACGTTGAGGCGGTAGTACAGGTCCTCACGGAACCGCCCGGCCCGGATTTCCTCCCGAAGGTCCTTGTTGGTCGTGGCAATGACCCTGACGTCAACTTTGACCGTTTCCGCCGTGCCGACGCGCTCGAACTCCCTCTCCTGGAGCACGCGGAGCAGCTTGGCCTGCAACCCGATTCCGATCTCGCTGATCTCGTCCAGGAGCAGGGTGCCGCCATCCGCGAGCTCGAACCTGCCCTGCCGGCTCTTGTACGCGCCCGTGAAGGCGCCCTTCTCGTGTCCGAACAGCTCGCTCTCGATGAGGCCCGCGGGCAGAGCAGCACAGTTTGTCTTG
>CAYXFI010000268.1:0-5785 GCA_964464205.1 uncultured Cytophagia bacterium | reverse complement strand
CCGGCGTTGTCGAACGCCAGATGGTCCCGCCAATCTCACCCGGCCCGAAGCCGGTGCGATTTGTCGGAGCCCAACCGAAGTCCTGCCGCACCAACGGACACTCCTTGCACTCTACTCGATTGTTCAAACCCTCCCATCCAGGATCGCGACTGAAATCCTCGTGAACAACGGTGATCGGGGGAACCGGCGTCCTCTCTCCCGGCGCGGTGCAATTGCCGCTGAGGCCGCGGAGCAACAGCAGGGCGAGCGCGAGAGCCAATGCCCGCGGGACCCGACCAACCTGGGCAGGACCACCCGGCGAGCGTCGCGCGGAGCGGGTCTCCGCACGGTCGCTGCACGGCCGCGCCGGGGAACAACTGTGCGCCTGTTCGACCCGATTCTCGCCGTCTATCGTCTGCGGATCTCTCAAACGCATGCGGTCAACCCTCCGTCCACGAATAACACGTGACCGCTGACGTAGTCCGAGGCCCTCGATGCCAGAAAGAGGAGCGCTCCGGCCAGCTCTTCCGGCTCGCCCCAACGCCCTGCAGGCACCCGCGACCTGAGCCACGCGTCGAAACGCTCATCCTCGTAGAGAGCGCGAGTCATCTCCGTTTTGAAATAGCCAGGGGCCAGCCCATTCACCTGAATGTTGTAGCGAGACCACTCCGTGGCCATCGCGCGGGTGAGCATCTTGAGGGCTCCTTTGGAAGCTGTGTAGGGGGCAATTGTCGGACGCGCCAGCTCGCTCTGCACCGAGCAGATGTTGATGATCTTACCACGACGCCTCTGGATCATACCCTGCACGACGGCCTTCGCGACCAGAAACGCCCCGGTGAGGTTCACGTCCAGAACGGTTTGCCAGTTGTCCCTCGAGAAGTCCTCGAGAGGTCCCCGAATCTGGACGCCCGCATTGTTCACCAGAATCCCGACGGGTCCAACCTCGTCCTCGATCCTCGCCACGGCTTCCCGCACGGCGTTTTCGTCCGTCACGTCAAAGGCGGCCGAACGGACTCCGAGGCCCTCTCGCTCCAGCGACCTGCACGCCTCTCCCAGCGCTCTCTCGTTGCGGCCGTTCAGAACCACCGTCGCACCGGCCTGGGCGAGCGTGCGCGCGAAGACCAGTCCCAGCCCCCGGCTCGAACCCGTCACCAGCGCCACCTGGCCCCTCAGATCGAACAAGTCCTGTGGGATGACCACCTTACGCCGCGTTCCCTGCACGGTGCTCCTTCCTCGAGATTGCCCGTCTCACCTTTTCGACCACGTTTTGCACAGTCAGCCCGCACTCTTCCAGCAGCTCTTCATACTGGCCTGATCCCCCGAACCGGTCTGGGATCGCCACCCACTCGATCGGAACCGGCGCCTGCTCCGCCAGGACCTCGCTCACCGCCGAAAAGAGCCCCCCGAACCGATTGTGCTCCTCGACGGTCACTACGGCGCCCGTCCGGGTCGCACTGGTCACAAGCAGCCGCGCGTCGATCGGCTTCACCGTGTGAATCTCAACGACCTCCGCGTCCACTCCCTCTCCCTCCAACAATTGGGCTGCCCGCAGGGCACGTTCCACCATCATCCCGCAAGCCACGATCGACACGTCCGAGCCCTTTCGGAGAACCAGGCCTTTTCCGAGCTCGAACCGTGTCTGCTTCCCGTGGACGGCCGGTGCGGGCACTCGCGGAATCCGAATGAACACAGGTCCTGTGTGTTCAGCGGCCGCAGCCACGGCCCAACGCACCGAGATTTCGTCCGAGGGCACGATCACGGTCATCCGCGGCATGGCCCGCATGATGGCCAGATCCATGATCGACTGGTGGGTAGCGCCGTCCCCAAACCCGGACAACCCTGCGTTCGTCCCCACGAGCTTCACATTCAGGCCAGGGTACGACACTAGGCTTCGAATCTGATCAGCGGCGCGCAGGCTCAGCAGGAAAGCGAATGTGCACGCGAAGGGAACCTTGCCGCACGTCGAAAGGCCTGCGGCCACCGAGACCATGTTCGCCTCGGTGATACCCATGTTGAAGAAACGTTCCGGGTACCGCCGCGCGAAGTAGATGGAACGCGTGGCGCCCGAGAGATCCGCGTCCAGCACGACCACGTCCGAACGACGACCGCCCAGTTCGGCGAGCGCCATTCCCAACACATCTCGCAGGGGCTGGCTCACGGCGCACCTCCGGCCAGGTCGGCCAGCGCGGCTCGGTACTCCTCGTCGCTGATTGGCTTGCCGTGCCACTCGTGGGTACCTTCCATGAACGACACTCCCTTGCCCTTCACCGTGTGGGCGATAATAGCCGTGGGCTTACCTCGCTGATTCCGCGCTTCGTCCAGCGCCCGGCGGATATCGCGGACATCGTGGCCGTCGCACTCCACCACGTGCCAGCCGAAAGCCGCGATCTTCGCATGCAACGGCTGGAGCGGCAGGATTTCTTCCACCGAGCCGTCCAGCTGGATTCGATTGTAGTCCACCAGCACGGTCAGGTTGTCCAGTCCGAATTTGGCTCCGACCAGAAAGGCCTCCCAGTTCTGGCCCTCGTCCAGTTCGCCGTCGCCGGTCAGCACGTAGACCCGGTAGGACCTGCCGTCGAGGCGAGCTGCCAGCGCAATCCCGATCCCGTAGGAGATGCCCATCCCGAGGGAACCGCTCGTCATCTCCACACCCGGACATTTGCGCATGTCCGGGTGTCCCTGCAGTCGGCTTCCGATCTTACGCAACGTCCACAGCTCGCTTTCGCGAAAGAAGCCTTTCTTGGCCAGCACGGCGTACAGTGCCGGAGCGGCATGTCCCTTCGACAGGATGAACCGGTCGCGGTCCGGATCCTTCGGGTTCCTCGGATCGACCCGCAGCTCCGAGAAATACAGGACGGCGAGAATCTCGCAGATTGAAAGAGACCCACCCGCGTGCCCTGAGCCCGCGCGGTAGATCATCTCGACCACGTTACGCCTCAACTCCCAGGCAATGCGCTCCAGATCCTGCTCACTGTACTCTGACACGGGACCTCCATTTCGGGCGAGGGACGCAAGTCATTCCCGGTCCAGGTCATCCGCCCTCAAGCTGCGACACCGCTGGTTCAGCTATTCCGCCGTCGCACGCCGACGATGCTCCACCACGTCCACTCCGCCGCGTCGGACCGCGGGGTGCCCAGCACGAAGCTCAGGGCGTAGCCGATGACCACTGTGACGGTGAACGCGATGGTGGCGGGCCACAACACGCCGACCATGAAAACCTCTACGCCGAGAACCTTCGAAAAAGCGGTGACACAGCCCATCACGAAACCCACGAACCCTCCGATGAGCGCGGCGGGGGCCGTCACCCGCTTCGTGAACATCCCCAGCAGGAACACCCCGAACAAGGGGCCAGTGAACATGTTGATCAGCTTCTGCGAATACGTGAAGATGTCGCCCATCTTCCCCACAAAGCAGGCAAAGAAGGTGATCGCCACGCCCAACGCCAACGTGGAAATGCGCGCAATTCGGACCCTCTGTCGTCTCGCTTCGGGCGACTCCCTCTCGTCGTCGATGTTGTATTTGCGCAGCCGAAAACGGGCGTAGAAATCATTCAGAATCGCCGTGACGCAAGAGTTGATGCCCGAATCCAGGCTCGACATGGAGGCACCGTAGATGGCAGCGACCATCACACCGGCGATCCCCACGGGCATCACGTTGGCAATGAAGTAGGGAAACACCTGGTCGATCTTCAGATCCTGGGGGAAGTTCAGATGAGTGGCCACGGCGAACAGGCCTGCGCCGATCACGGTCACGATCGAGATGTAGAACAGGTAGGCAAAGCAGTTGGTCACAAAGCCCTGGCGGCTCACCCGCAGGGATCTGGCCGTCAGGTAACGTTGCACCATGGCCTGATCGACGCAGTAGTTGCCCATTTTCTGGACAGAATAGGTGATAATCAGCGAAACTACCGTGATGTCCGTGTACAGGTACAGTTTGAATTTGCCGAATAGGCTCGCCCGGTCAAACCCCTCGATGGTGGCCGTCATCGCGGTTTTTCCGGCGGCGGCGAGAGTGTTCCACACTTCGGTCAGCCCCCCGGGCACCACGTGCAGAATCACGATCACCGCCACGATCATGCTGCTGAACATCACGAAGGAGTGCACCACGTCGGCCCACATGATGGCCCGGATTCCGCCGAGCGTGGAGTTGATCGTAGTGAGAACCCCGAGCACGAGGATGCTAAGGATGAGGGGGATCTTCCCGTTCGTCACCGTGTTCAGCACCATCGAGGGTACGTAGATCACTGCCGCCATCCACGTGAGTCGCCAAAGGATGAAGATGGCGCTCGCGAGGGCTCTCACGTACACGTTGAAGCGCCGCTCCAGATACTCGTAAGCCGTGTACACGCGCAGTTTGTGGTAGAAGGGCATGAAAACGTACACAACCACGGGGAAAGAAATGGGGATGGCCATGGCCATCCACAGCATGATCAGGCCGTACTTGAAAGCGCCCGCCGGAAACGCCATGTAGCCGACTGCACTGGTGAGAGTGGCCATCAGGGAGAGTCCGACCGGGAGCCAGCCCATCTGCCTTCCCGCCAGCAAGAAATCCTTGGTGGACTTCTGCCGCTTGTACAGGTACAGGCCGATGGTGAGAATGCTGGCGACGTAGCAGACAGCGATGACTTCGTCGAGAGTGGTTAGACCGGTCGCTTGCACGAAGTCCTCCTACTGGGGAAGTTCACGCTCCTACAGGTGAGTATCCATTAGAGCCTGAGCGCCAATGCTTGGAGTCAGCGTGATCAAAAGCTCAACCGGCGGTCACTCAGAGAACGCCGCCGAGACTGCGCGAAATGCGCTCCGCGTGATCCCGCACAATCGGACCAACATTGTCGAACTCTCCTTCGGGCATGCGACTCGAAGGGCCCGTCACCCAGATGGCTGCCAGTGGGTAGCCGAAGCGGTCCAGTACACAGGCCGCGACGCAGTGCATGCCCTCTGTTTCTTCAGCCCGGTCCACCGCGTAGCCGAGACGCCTCACCTGCTCCAGTTCCTCCCGGTAGCGGTCAGGATCCGTGATCGTACGTTCGTTGAAGCGGGGCATTGGTAGCCGACCAATAAGCTCCTCTCTTTCGTCCTTCGGCAGGAAGGCCACGAGAACCTTGCCAGGTGCCGCCGTGTGCAGGTGGAATCGACGGCCCGGCTCGAGAACGAATCGGAAGGGATGGATTCCCTGCACCTGGGCAATCACAAGTCCCTCCGTGCCCGTGCGAATGCCCAGGGGTACGGTTTCCCCGATCCGATCGCGAAGGCGGCGCATCACCGGGATCGCCCTTTCGACCAGAGTCCCCTCGCTCAAGCCTTCGTAGGCGAGAGTCAGAAGCTTGGTGGAGAGCTGGAAGGCTTTGGTGGCATCGTCGCGGAGCAGGTACCCGCGGTCCAGAAGGGTGGCGGTGATGCGGAACACGCTATTCCTGGGCACCCTGAGCGCCTCAGCGATCTGGCTAATGGTCATACCCTCGGGGTTTTTCGCCAGCAACTCGAGGATTTCGAGGGCTCTCTCGAGGTTGGGAACGTGGTATTTGGATGACATGGCGCGAGATTCTGTTTCACATATGGACATTCGTTTCAAATATAGTCACCACGGATCTTCTTGTCAAGGGTTTTTTGCAGGTCGGTGAAAATTGTTAGCGGAACAAGGATGGCTTTCCCGAGGCTTCTCGGCGTGGCCCCCTCGCGACAGCAGGGAGATTTCGGAACCTCCGGCTCGAGCGAGGACGCTTCGGGCCCTCCGTCGCGCACTACCTTTCAATGAGCCGGATTAGAGCACGGACGCCTATCGACGTGCGATCCGAGCGAATCCGAGA
>CAYXFI010000267.1:0-5786 GCA_964464205.1 uncultured Cytophagia bacterium | reverse complement strand
AGGAGCGGGCTTCCGCCCGCCCTACGGTCCGCACCGCGGGCCCGCCAGGACGCGCAAAAGCGCGTCCCTCCGGGGCATTTTCCTCTTGACAGATTTCCTCAGATTTTGTAGAATAAGGTGACCAAATGGCCACCAAAGGAGGAGGAACCCATGGACGATCTCACCGACAAACAGCGAAGGGTCCTGGAACTCATCGCCGAACGGATGGCTCTGGACGGCTATCCCCCAACCCTCCGCGAGATCGCCCAGCATCTGGGCGTCCGCTCCAAGAACACGGTGATCAAGTACCTGCGGCGGTTGGAAAAGAAGGGCTACATCAGCAAGAGCGAGAAGGCTCGCAGCATCCGCCTGCTGGACAAAGCGGCCCGATTCCAGCCTTCGCTCGAGGTGCAACTACCGCTCATCGGTTCCGTCACGGCCGGTCAGCCGGTGCTGGCTGAGGAAAACATCGAGCGGCACGTGCCCGTCCCCCGCACTCTGGTGCGCGACAGCGGTCGCTACTTCCTGCTGCGGGTGACCGGCGACAGCATGGAAGGCGCGGGCATCCTCGACGGCGACCTGGTGGTGGTCCGCTCCACCAGCGAAGCCCGCAACGGCGACATCGTGGTCGCTCTGCTCGGCGACGAGGTGACGGTGAAACGCCTGGTCGTGAAGGACAACGAGCGCTACCTGAAACCGGAGAACCCTCGCTACGACGAGATCCACCCGGAGAGCGAGTGGACCATCCAGGGCGTGGTGGTTTCGTTGATCCGCGAGCGCGTCTCCTGAGCGACTCGGGCCAGGCCGAAAGCTGCCGATTCACAGCTCCAGCCTCGCGCGCAGGAGACGAAAGCCCGGGCTGCACGCAACTCGACTCGCGTCGCCAATAGACCGGCGTCCCACAGAGCACGCGACAGCCCGTGGAAATCTTTCACAAACCACAGAGCCGCAGCAAACGCAGAGAAACGCAGAGCAACGATAACCCCGTGCAGAACTGTGCAAAGCAAGCGTGACCCGTTGCTCCTGCTACCGAAATGCTGGAAACGGACCTCACTCCCTCACAGTCGTATGTTTGCTGTGCGTACGTCCAAGCGGACGTAAAGAGTTCCGTTCGAGCTCGTGATCCAGTAGAATCCCTTCTGCCCCGTTTTCGCGCCCTTGCGCGCCCTGCGTCGCTGCGGTCTCCCACGCATTTCTTTCAAATCGCCAAAGGGGGCCACTGAATTCAAACGATGGGGAAGAATTCAGCCGCGGGTGATTTCGATGGAGCGTAGCGTCATCTACGTGGACGTCACCGCCTTCGCCGTGTCGGTGGAGGCGGCTCTGGAGCCACGGCTTCGCGGCCGTCCGGTGGTGGTGGCCGTGCAGAAAGCGAACCGCTCGCTCGTGTACGCTGCCTCCTACGAAGCCCGACGGACCGGCATCAACCGCGGCATGCCGCTCCACGAGGCCAAACGCCTGTGTCGCGACCTGATCGTCCTGCCACCCAACGAACCCCTCTACGCCCGCGCCACTCAAGCCATGCTGGACATTCTCAGTCGCTTCAGTCCGGTGATTGAGCCCGTCCGCTACGGACACGCCTACCTGGACACGACCGGCACCCAGCGGCTGTTCGGCAGCGCGGTGGATGCCGGCGCCAGGGCCCAGCGGGAAATCCGCGAGCGGCTGAACCTGGAAGCCACAGTGGGCGTGGCCTCGAACAAGCTCGTCAGCAAAGTGGCCTCCGACGTGGTCAAACCCACCGGGCTGCAGGACGTGCGACCCGGCTACGAGGAGCGCTTCCTCTCCCCCCTGCCGGTGCGCTACCTGCCCGGCGTCGGCAAAATCACGCTGCAGCAGCTCGCCGAACTCAACGTGCGCTACATTCGCGAACTGGCGCAAATCCCGGTCACCGATCTCGCGCACCTGTTCGGGCGTCGGGGAGTTCTGCTCCACCAGTGGGCCCACGGCATTGACCCGCGTCCGGTGCAGCCGCCGCGGCGACAACCGACGATCGAGGAAGAAGAGACGTTGCCCGAGGACACGAACCAGGTCCTCGTCCTGCGCGCCGTGCTGTTCCGTCTGGTGGAGCGAGCCTGCCGACGTTTGCGCCGCCAGCACCTGATGGCCACGCGGCTCCGGATTTCGCTGCGCTACTCGGACGGCGTGGACGCGAGCGGCGAAACGCGCCTGGCTTTCGCCAGTCAGTACGAGCACGAGATCTACCCCGTGGCCGAAGAAGCCTTCGCCCGCTTGCTGACGCGCCGGGTGCGCGTACGTTCGCTGCGCCTGGAGCTGCGCGAATTGAAGCCGGAAGTCCACCAGCTCAACCTGTTCCACGATCCGGGCGAGGAGCGCCGCCAGCGTCTCCTCGGCGCCATCGATCGGATTCGCGACCGATTCGGCGAACGAGCCATCGGCTTTGCGCACACGCTCGTGCTGAACTAAGGGACTTGTGGAAAACATATCCCAACCACGGAGTCACGAAGAACACAGAGACACCGCAAAGAACTCATTCAAAAGTTCGACAGTGTCGCAATGGTGAGCTCACGCGTTGACCAATCCTGTGAATCAATCAAAAGTCGTCGCATGACTCTGCGGTCGACTCGGGACTGTCCACGAGCCTCATCCGGCTCGAAGCTCAGTGGGAGCTGCTCGTGAGGAAGGGCATGAGTACGTTCGTTCACCTGCACGTGCATTCGTACTATTCCTTTTGCCGTGGCGCCAACTCCGTCGAAGAAATCTGCGCCGCGGCGAAAGCTTTCGGAATGCCCTACCTCGCCCTCACCGACACCAACGGGGTGTACGGGCTCATCCGCTTCCTGCAGGTGGCGAAAGAGCACCAGCTTGTGCCGCTCATTGGGGCGGAAGTCGCTGCCGGGAGCGAACGCGCCGTTCTGCTCTGCAAAAGTCAGCGCGGCTACACCAATCTATCCCGCATTCTCTCCGCACGCCATCTGGACCCAAATTTCCGCCTGGCCGAAGCGATTCTGCAACACCCCGAGGACCTGGTGATCCTCTCCGATCGCGCGGAGCTTCTCGAACGCCTGGCGCGCGAGCTCGGCACCGAGAGCCTCTACGTTGAGCTCACGCCGCGACCCGGCCGGCGCGCCCTGTTGCGTTTCGCACGGGAACACGGTCTCCGTCCCGTGGCCACAGCGGACGTCCACTTCGTGGCCCCTTCGGACTACCAGGTCCATCGCCTGCTTCGGGCCATTGCCAACAACACCACTCTCGATCGATTGTCCGAGTCCGAGCTCGCTCCCCGCAACGCGTTTTTGCGCTCGCCCGAGGCCATGCAGGCCGCCTTCTCCGACGTCCCGGAGGCCGTCGAGAACACCCTTCGAATCGCCGAGCAAATCGCCTTCGATTTCGGCTTCGGCGGGTTCGTGTTCATCCCGTACGAGGGGCCCAACGGGGAATCAGCCTTCGACTACCTGCGCCGCCTCTGCTACGAAGGCGCCCGCTGGCGTTACGGCGAGGTCACCGACGCCGTGCGCGGGCGTCTCGAGCACGAGCTCGACATCATTCGCGAAAAGGGCTACGCTTCCTACTTTCTGGTGGTGCACGAGATCGTGAAGCAGGCCCCGCGCACCTGCGGCCGCGGGTCGGCAGCCGCCAGCTTGGTTTCCTACTGCCTCGGCATCACTCACGTCGACCCCATCCGCTACGACTTGTTCTTCGAACGTTTCCTCAATCGGGGTCGAAAAGACCCGCCGGACATCGACGTCGATTTCCCCTGGGACGAACGCGACGACATTCTCGAGTGGACCTTCGAGCGCTTCGGCCGGCAGAGCACAGCGATGATCAGCAACCACGTCACGTTCAAGGCGCGCGCGGCCGTACGGGAAATCGCCAAGGTGTACGGTCTGCCGGAAACGGAGATCAACCGCATCAGCAAGCGCATCCCCGGCTACTGGGACACGGACAGCGTGGCGACGGTCGTCGAGACGCACCCGGTTTTCCGCGACGTGGACACGCCGCCCCCGTGGCGCGAAATCCTGCGCTTGGCGGAGCGGATCCACGGTTTCCCGCGAAATCTCTCCGTGCACCCGGGCGGCGTGGTGATCGTGCCCGGTCGAGTGGAAGACTACGTTCCCGTGGAAATTGCCCCGAAAGGCGTGCGAATCATTCAGTGGGAAAAGGATCAAGCCGAAGACGCCGGGCTGGTGAAGATCGACCTGCTGGGCAACCGGTCGCTCGCCGTCATTCGCGACGCACTGCGGGCCATCGAAAAGCACCACGGCGTGCGGATCGACTACGCGAAATGGAATCCTCTGGAGGACCGCAAGGCGCAGGAGCTCATCGCCCGGGGCGACACGATGGGGGTGTTCTACGTGGAATCGCCCGCGATGCGGCTGCTACAGCGGAAAACGCGCACCGGCGACTTCGAACACCTGGTGGTTCACAGTTCGATCATCCGTCCCGCGGCCAACACCTACATCCGGGAGTACGTGCGGCGCCTGCACGGCGGCAAGTACCGGCCGATCCACCCCCTGCTGGAAGAGATCATGCGGGAGACGTACGGCATCATGGTGTACCAGGAGGACGTCTCCCGCGTGGCGATGCAACTGGCCGGTTTCGACGCCGCCGAGGCCGACGAGCTCCGCAAGGTGCTGTCCAAGAAGCACAGACAGAAGCAGTTGCAGGACTACCGGGAGAAATTCTACCGGGGCGCGCGCGAGCGAGGCGTCCCGACGGAAACCATCGACAAGATTTGGGACATGATCCTCAGTTTCAGCGGCTACAGCTTTTGCAAGCCCCATTCGGCATCGTACGCGATGGTTTCCTACAAATCCGCCTACCTCCGCGCGCACTTCCCGGCCGAGTTCATGGCCGCGGTGATCTCCAATCAGGGTGGTTACTACTCCACGTTTGCGTACATCTCCGAGGCAAAGCGGATGGGACTGCGCGTCCTGCCGCCGGATATCAACGAAAGCGAGATCGAGTACACAGGCTGCGACGACTGGCTGCGCGTCGGCTTGATGCAGATCAAGGACGTGAAACGGGAGAGCCTGGAGAAGATCGTCGAAGAACGCGCGCGCAACGGGCCGTACCTGTCCCTGCAGGATTTCCTGCGTCGCGTGCCGCTGGACCCCTTCGAAGTCCGACAGCTCATCAAAGCCGGTGCGTTCGACCGCGTGGAACCGGACCTGACGCGACCCCGGATGATCTGGCTCGTGAACGCGCGGCGTAGCCCATCCGTGGCGAGAGCCAGAGTGCGTGTGCGGGACCTGTTCGACGATCTACCCGAGGATCCCGCGCCCCCACCGCTGCCCGAATACGACGAACGGACCCGTTTGCGGCTGGAGCTGGAGACGCTCGGCCTGCTGATCAGCAAGCACCCCCTGGAACTGTACGCGAATCGTCTGTGTCGGCATCGCGTGGTTCCCGCGAAAGACCTGGGCAGGTACGTCGGGAAGAGAGTCCAGGTAGCGGGATGGCTCATCACCCGCAAGGTGGCGAAGACGAAAGAAGAGCAATTGATGGAGTTCGTCAGCTTCGAAGACACGACGGCGATCTACGAGACGACGTTCTTCCCCGACGCCTACAATCGTTTCTGCTACATGCTGTCGTACACCAAGCCATACCTGCTCACGGGAAAGGTCGAGGAAGATTTCGGAGCAGTGACGCTGACGGTGGATCGGGTGGAGTTCCTCTGAGCAGGACTCGCGGCATCCTATTTCGTATCCTGTTTCTTGACAATGCTGCCACTTGTGCGTAGATTAACTTCCACGTTGTAGGGATTGCAGCGATTCTCGAGCACGGCAACCAACGCATTAGTTCGGGGAGGTACCCAATGGACACTGTGACCGTTTCGTCCCGTT
>CAYXFI010000266.1:0-5789 GCA_964464205.1 uncultured Cytophagia bacterium | reverse complement strand
TATCTCACCAGCACCGCCTTCCGCACGGCGACTTGGCCGCCGGCCTGGAGCCGGACGAAGTACACCCCGCTTGGCACGGCACGACCTGCCTCGTCTTGCCCGTCCCAGCGGACGCTGTGGCTACCCGCTGCGAGATGTCCTGCGAACAGTGCACGAATGCGCTGTCCGCGCAAATTGTGCACACCCAACTCAACTCTCGCCGGGTCCGGAAGCTCAAAACGAACCTGCGTCGAGGCGTTGAAGGGATTGGGATACACCGGATGGAGTTTAAAGGATGCCGGGAACGTGCTTCCACCGAAGTCGCCGACGGTGGCGATCATCCCTGTGTTCGCGTACAGCCGGTTGACCGCCATCGTGGTGTGCTCGTAGCTCGGAGTGGTGTTGGCTACAAAAAGATCGAGGTCGCCGTCCCCGTCCACATCGCCCGCAGCCGCGTCGACGCTGAAGTCCCGCACATCTGGCAGGTCGCTGGACGACCGGTCCTCAAAGTACCCCCCACCGTCGTTGACGTAGAGCACATCCTGCGCCAGGCCGCCCGAATCCGGTGCCACGGTCGGCAGGAAGATCTCCGGTGCTCCGTCCCCGGTGAAATCGGCCAGCACACCGTGGTTGGTCCACCGGGACGGCATCGGCGGGAGCCGGGAGGAGGTCTCGTCCGAGAAGACCCCGGACCCGTCGTTGATCCAGAGGCGGTCGGCTGCCTCCGAGGAGTCAAACCCCAGGTTTGAGAAGTAGAGATCGACGTCCCCGTCGCCGTCCACGTCGCCCGTGAGCACGCGCCCCGTGGCGTCGTCGGGAGCGGAGGGTAGACGCAGCGAAGATTCGTCCCGGAGATTCCCGAGGCCGTCGTTGATCAGAATCGCGTTCCTGCCTGTCAGCTCGACAACCGTGGTGTCGTTGCCGATCCCCACGAGGGTGATGCGTATGCACCCCAGCACCGCATCGAGATCCCCGTCGCCGTCCAGATCGTCGAGGGCGATGTCCGTCGTGTAGCGGCGCTCGATCCGGGTGCGGCGCATCAGGCTGTCCGGGAAGAATCCGCGCCCGTCGTTCGGGAACACGAGCACGGAAACCGAATCCGGTTCGAGGAAAAGCGGCACGCCCACCAGGTCCGGTGCCCCGTCGCCAGTCAGATCGCCGAACTCGGCCGATCCAGCGCACAGGGATTGAGCGGGTAGCCTCTGTTCGGACTCGTCGGCGAAGTGTCCGCTGCCGTCGTTGATCAGGAGCCTGTGCCGGAAATTGTCCGGTCCGCGATTGGCGAAAAAGATGTCCAGGTCACCGTCGAGGTCCACATCCACGAGCTTCACCGCGGTGGAATGGAGGGCCAGATCAGGCAGGCGTGTGGAGTCTTCGTCGTGGAAGATGCCGTTGCCGTCGTTGATCAAGACTTGAGGCGACGTTGCTACCCTGGGCCGGTTGTGGCCGATCACGAGATCGAGATCGCCGTCCTGGTCCAGGTCGCCGAATGCAGCGGCCAGTGCCCACGAGCTGTCCTGAGGAAGAGCCGTCTCCGTAACGTCCTCAAAGAGCTGCGCCCCAGCTACTGACTGGCCCTCGCTGCTCGAAGCCCGACGCGCAAGGATCCAGTAAGGACCGAGAAGCGCAGGGCTGCGTTCGGTCCGCAACTGCCACTGGGCTACCCCCTTGCGACTGGGAAGGCGGTGAACCAGGCGGCCGCTGGCATCGAAGATGAGGATTTCAACCCGGTCTGCGGAACCGCTCGTAGTCTTCAACATTTGCTCTGCCGGGAGGGGCAAATCGATTCGTTCGGTACCCGTGTTCACAGCGATCAGGACCGGTTTTCCGAACCACTGGATTCCTTTGAGAGCAGTGGGTACCCTGTTCGAGGCGTCGAGCACGGAAGCCATGAGCAGCACGAGCAGGATGGTGGGGAGTCCCAAGCGTCTCGCGGTTCTCATCGCCATTCCTCCTGGTTTGTAGACCCTGGGTCGCCTGTGAGAACGGAGTCGATCGTGCGGCGCGGCTCCGAGAACGGGATCTCCGGCCCAGCCGATCCCTCACGGCTGATCTCTCGGGGTGGAAAAACCACGACCACCCGTGTACTGCTTCCCTCGGCGCAGTACGGGTTGCGGTCGGTTGTCACGAGTTCGTCGTGACCAGACCCCTCAAGTCGGAAGTTCCACTTGCTGCACGCGACGCCGGAATCGAGTTGACTCTCGTCGAGCGCTTCTTGGATGCCGGGAGAGGTCGCAACATTGGACTCCACTGTCTTTGCTTTGTCTCCCGTGGAGGGGTGGCCAGGCCGCAGGATCGGGCCCCGGCGAACGCGACCGCGTGAGCAACGTGCAGCTCGGCGGACCTCCGTGCTTGGTGGTTAGATTCGATCAGTCATCACGATGGGAGAGGTTTCCCCGCTTGATGCTGCCCCACTCGCTGGCGAAGACGCGAATCAGTCACACCAAAATAACCACTGTGCTGCGCTAAGGTTTCGTTTCCTGCGAATTCTTTCTGCGCGGATGGAACGAAAAAGCGCCGGATTCCCGGACGGATCCGGCGCTCGGTGGATTGCTGAGCTTGTTGGTAACTTCGAGACTGCGTCCGACTGCTCAGTGCCCGAGTTCTCGCAGGAGAAGTTCCAGGGGAATGCGCGACGCTTCCCCTCAGCGCGATTCGTCCTGTTCCCGGGCCAGCTCCAGCGCGGTCGTGGTCGTGTAGTACTTGGCGATCATGTTCGGGACCTCCCAGTCGGGCATTTTGCCCTCCACCAGGAACCGCAGGTATTTCTGAGTGACCTGGGCGAAGTGGGCTTCGTGACCGACACGGTACTTGTCCGGGACGATCACGTGCCAGCGGTCCTTCTGTTTCTCGAGGGAGATCCCTGGCCACTTGTCCTGAAGCTTGTCGATGGCGTTCTTGAGCGCGACCTCCAGCGCTTGCGGGTCGGCGCCGGGCGCGGGCACCACGTACAGCTCAGGCCGGTAGTTTTCCTCTTTCCCCTGTTTGATGATCACGTGCGCTTTGCTCCCTTTCATGATCGAGAAATGGGTATCGCCGCCACCCGGAGGCGCCTCGAAATTCCAGATCACGGAGACCTTGGCGTAGATGCCGCGGATTTTGTAGATCATCTCGCCGTTGCAGTAGTAGGGTAGCACGCCGTTTTCATTCAGCTTGCTCTTGAGGAAGTCGGGAAAGTCAGGCAGACGCGTCACCTTCTCGAACTGTTTGCGGGTGATCATCGTCGGCCAGTGGCGAGCCCGCAGGACCTCGATTTCCGTGGTGTCGATCGCCTGCTCGGGGAAGCACTCCCACATCACCAGGTCTACAAGGTGCGTGGACACGTCCACGATGCCCTCGCCCTGCTGCTCCACATCGAAGTACCACCCGGGCCGTTTGACAGGCTTCCCGGCCACGTACTTGAAAAGATGGTGCACGCTCTCTTTGGTCACGGCCGGATCGTCCGGTGTGCCGCTCTGCAGCTCTCCGAACACCTCCGGCGTGTGCACCAGCTCGCGCTGCAGGATGGTGGTGATTTCGTAGCGTTCGGTCATGATGTCGTAGAGCAACACCCCGTGCTCTTCGGCCGACTTGAAAGCGGCTTTCAGGAGCTGGAAGCCCTCTTTGTTGATGCACATGGGCTTGTCGGAGAGCACGTTGAGGCCGGCGTCCACGCAGGCTTTGATGTATTTCGGCTTGCGCTGGTTGTTGCCGGCCAGCACCACCACGTTACCGGGCTTTTCCTTGAGCATCCGCTCCAGGTAGTCCGGGCCGGTGTACACCTTTTCGACCCAGTGCGTGGGATTATCCGCCCGGGTGTTGAACCCCTCGATGCGCGCCAGGTGGTCTTCCACGTCGGGTCCGGGCGGGGCGTACACGTGGACCACCGAGTCGATTTGCTCGTACATCGTCTTCTGCACCAGGGCGGCGTGGAAGTGGCCCGGATCGAGCGTGATCAGTTTCACCTCTCCCTTGGCTCCGGTGAATTTCATCTCAGCTCCTTTCTTGGCGCAGCCGCCGAGAGCGACCAGCAGCGCCAGAGTCGTTACGCCGAAAAGCATTCTTTTGCTCATCGCCACCTCCGCGTGCTTGAACCGGTTCCAGAGACAAGAAGCCCCCGTTGGCAAGGGGAGGGTCACTCACAGATCTTTCATTTCCCGGTTGCAATGTTAGTGAATGTGCGGTTTCGGGTCAAGGGAAAGAGCGACCGCGGGCTACCCCCTTTTGCCGAGGTTTACCCGAATCTGCACTCGAATGAACTCGCCCACGGGCGGAATTGGACGCGGACGAACGCAGACGAACGCAGATTTCCTCGGGCCTCCTCCAACCGTCGGAGCGGACAGGATGAGGTCGTCGGGCCTGACGTATCTGGCTTGCCGTTGGGCGGCTACATCAGACAGGGGTGAATTCTCGGTGGAATCCCTGGAAGGGTACCCTGGAATCCACGCTTGAAAGCGAGCAGGTGGCGCTTGAGCGAGTGTGACCCTCAACGACCGGACAACAGAAGGGGTTGAGTTCTGCGCTCCTTTTCGCGTGGCAAGCGTCCCGGAGGCTCTCGGCGACGCGGCTGTGTCCGGGGGCGGCAGAGTGGGCCGAGTGTCTTGACGGTCGGCGCTCCTGGGACCTGTGAGCAGAGCTGAGAAACTCTTGCCAGCTACTCAGATTTGTTGGGACCGCTGCGGAAGAGCTCTTGACAATTGAGGCGTGTGAGCATATTTTGAGCGCAGGGTTAGCGATTCGTGATGGGCAAGGGAATCCCGACCAGCCCGGGGATGCGTCGCGTCGGGAGGGGGAAGTCCGCTAGTGCGCCAACTGACCTGCCTTTTGGAAGCGCGATTATTGTCCGGTCGTGTGATGGCATCGGCCTTGCTTGGAGAACGAGGGTACGCGATCAGAGTCCGATTTCGCCAATCCTACGGCACTACCGGTTTCACGTGCCACTGTTGATTCGTGGGAGTTGAAAGGGGAGAAGGATCGGTGAGGAAGCTTCGGACGTTGCTGTGGGGCGCGCTATGCCTGGTCCTCACCGCGGGTTGCGCGACCACAACTCGTTATTGGTCCGGAACTTACGAGTCCCCACGGGTGCTGAGCAAGATCCGGGAAGGAGGCGAGGTTGTCCTGCTACTCAAAGGGCGCAGGGAGGTCAGGGGAGTTTTCAGAGGGGTCCGGCAGGACACGGTTCTCCTGGAAGTGGTCGACGAAGGCACCGACGAAACCCAGTTGCGGCGATTTCCACTCCGAGCGATTTGGGGCGTGGCCCCGAAGAGAGTCGTGCGGGTCAACTGGTTTCTGTTTGGCACAGTCGCGTTATTGATCGCCGTGGTCGTTGACTTCTACTTCTGGGCATGGGCCATGGGGCGAGCGCTGGACTGAGGAACCACAAGCAGCAGGGATGGTGGACAGTGCGGCCCGTTCTGGGTTGAGCGGGTGCGCCGAGCGTGTGAAGAAAGCGAGGCCAAGTCTCGGCAGCGCTTGTGCATCGGTCCGGGACAGTGCGAATGCTCGTCCAACTACGAACCGGGTCAAATCGTTTTCCGCCGGAGTCAACATTCACGACGGGCAGGCAATCGCGAGAGACGCGGTTTCCTTCCAAGGTCCCCGTCCTGCGCGTCTTCGGTTTCCCGTTGGAGGCGATTTTTGTTCCGGTCGTGGCTGAATCTTCGTCGCTGCACAATTTCCCGGTTCGCTGGAGCTGTGTGGTTTGTCCTGCTTTCTCGCAGGACCGTGGTGACTTGCTGATCCCCTCCGGCCTTCAACTTTGCCCGCGGACTTGTCAGGTTGCTGTGAATTCGGTTTTGGGACCAACAGTTCGAGTTGTTCGGAGGCAAGGT
>CAYXFI010000265.1:0-5813 GCA_964464205.1 uncultured Cytophagia bacterium | reverse complement strand
CCCCCAGCGGCAGCTCCTTGTGCGGAAGCTCGTCCCGGTACACGCCCAACAGTTCACAGCCCGCCGCCGCCAATGGATTGAAAGTGGCATTCCGATTCCCCACCCCCAGGCCATCGACGAACAGGACGCAGAGTTTTCCTGAAACGCCACCCACTCCGATTCCCGGCCTTCTCGAGACCTGGCGGAACCCCTCACTCCGGTCCGGGGAATTCTCGGCAAGAGCGCCCACCACCTGAAGGGGCAGCTCGTGCCTACCGACGCCCGCCAAAACGCTCGGAGTCCTTCCCTCTCAGTAGAGCCGCACCAGTCTGGTGCCAGGGTAGTAGTGCTGGAGGATTCGCCGAAACGACGCTCCGCGACGTGCCATTCCCATGGCCCCATCCTGGCACAAACCAACGCCGTGCCCGAACCCGGCGCCCCGCAGCACGAACCGTCCCTTTTCCGTGTCCACCACGAAGCACGAACTCGGCAGAGGCGGCTCGGCGAGGGTGCGCCGGATACGAAGTTCACCCCGAAGCGTCACCGATCCCCGCGAGCCCTCCACCCGTACCCGGATCGCGCGTCCCGAAACACCCCGGCGCTCAACCCGTAGCCCCCGAATCAAGCCAATTCTCTTGCCCAGCCGGCGTTCTAGACGGTCCGCCAGTTGCTCGGGATCCAGCGAGCGCCGCCAGCGGAAATGCTCCGAAGGGGCGTCTCGACAGTACACGTCCGGCCGCGAAAGGATCCAGCGGCGTAGCGCTGCCTCTTCCCCGAGGTCCAATTTTCTTCGGCCCCGGGCGTCGAGCACGCCTCGCAGGTAGGAGCGCCTCGAATCCCCCCACAGCTGCGCCGCCGACTCCGTGTGGCCGCCGCAGTTGGCGCAGTAGGGGGCTTCCGCCACGCGGCCCCTGAACCACAACACCATCCCCCTGGTTTCGCGCACAGCCCGAGAACACCTGCTGTCGTCCCCGCGAAGTCCTCGGTACACCTGGCAATGAGCCGTGGCGCAGAGGTCAAAGGGCGCGCCCCGGTGAGCGCCTTTGCGCGCCAAAGCCACGCTCCGAGAGGCCACCGCTTGGGCCTTCAGCGCCTCGAGAGGAGCGTCGGAGGACATCTCCGCCGACACAACTCCCCGCAGGTACGTTTCGATCGGCAGGCGGTTCACCGCGCTGAGCGACCCCGCCCAGAGAAGTACGTCGAACCGGCCGGGGTAGGGACCGCGGCTACTCGTTTCCCCCGCGCCGGAGATCCACACGTCCGCCCCGCGCACCGAGAAGCACCGCTCGGCCGAGGCGATCAACCGGCCGGCCTCGTCCCGCAATGTCAGCACCCGTGTGCGAGCCGCCACCACGGGCCCGCGCAGTAGAGCCAGCCAACCCGGGGGCAAAGGCTCACTCCACGACGCCCACCGTTCCCCGCCGATTGCGACCGTGTACGTGCCCGGTTGGAGACTGCCGGCCCTCTTGTCATCCGCAAAAAGAGCCGCTGCTCGCCTCAACCGAAATCGCAACTGGTCCACCCCGATCTCCACGCCCACGGCCACAGTGGGTTCGCGCTTTCCAAAGCGGGGTGCAGGCGCACAACTCACCAGGAAAAACAGCGCCGCAGCAGCCACCGCTGCAGCCACGGCGAGCCGCAGGGTTTTCGGTCGTTCAGTTCTGGCGCCTGACTTCCACTGTTTCCGCCACAACCGGCCTGGTTCCGACCTCACTGCCTGGCCAGCCTCGCTTCAATCAGAAACAGGATGCCGATCAGGAACAGCGGGCCCGAAATCGCGATCAACGCCCAGGGACCGAAGCGGAGCCCCGCCCGCGCCATGTACGCGAAACCCAGAGCCAGGAACACCACTCCACCCACCCAGGGCCAGCGGGTAGCGAGCCACAGGACCAGCAGGACCAGGAAAACCGGGATCAGGTGAATCCCGAATGCGGCGAGGTTCTGCCAAAGGGGGCGTCCTTGCTGGAAAGCGTCGAGGGCAAAGAGGGTGAGAAACAGGGCGAATACTACGGTAAGGACCCTGGGGGTCCAGTGCAGCGCACGGCTTGTAGAAGCCACGGTTCCCTCCCAGGTTTGGTAGAGGTGCGAACTACTCTCGCGAGGATTCAGAACGAGCCAGCAGTCCGGAAAACCCAAGGAAAGGCACCTCTCGCAAAGCCGCCAAGACGCGAAGCCGATACGCCAAAGGTAGGGAAAATGGCCAGAACAGAGCAGGGTCCGTGGGAGTGCAACTTCCTCCGTCTCTACAAGAGGACGGTCCCTCCGCACAACCTTCTACAGCGACCGGTAGTACAGGGCCCGACTCCTGTACGACATACGGCCGCAGTCTAGGCCGAAAAGCACCAGAAAGAGGCGGACGCCCGTGAATCTGCCCGCTCATCTGTCCGGCGCGGAGCCGCAGAAACCCGGAAGTCTTGGAGAACACGGTCCTTACTGACCCTGCATCTGATCCCCCGTCGAACAGCCAAAACGCCCTCGCCCCGAGCCAGAAAACGGCGCACCGGCTTCCGTTCATTTCCCCTCCAGCATCGCCCACCGTGCAAATACAACTCAGCAACCCTTTGCGCCTTAGCGACTTAGCGAGAGTTCCTACGAAACCCCTCGTGCTAAGCCAGAGATCTTCACCCCCACCTCGCAGCCTGTCGGCTACCGAGCGCCCCTCATGGATGGTAGCCGAACTGTCGGATCAGCGGTTCCCGCTGGCGCCACTTCTCCTTCACGCCCACCCATAGCTCCAGGTACACGGGGCGACCGAGAAATAGCTCAATCTCCTCGCGGGCAAGTCTGCCGATCCGCTTCAGTGCTTCGCCGCCCTTCCCGATCAGGATCTTCCGCTGATTCGGCTTCTCAACGTAAATGGAGGCACGGATGTAGTCCTTTGCCCCCGGCCGTTCTTTGAACTCGTCGATTACCACGGTCGTCGAATAGGGAATCTCCTCGCCGTATTTCTGGAAGATCTTCTCGCGGATGATCTCGGCCACGAAGAAGCGCTCGGGGTGGTCGGTGATCATGTCCTCCGGGTAGAGCGGTTCCCCCTCGGGGAGGTACTTCACCAGCACGTCTCGTAGGATCTCGGTACCGTCCTGCTTGAGCGCGGAAATGGGGACAATTTCCCGGAAGTTGTACCTCCTGTGGCACTCGTCGATGAGCGGCAGGAGCTGGTCCTTCGCCACCAGATCGATCTTGTTGATGGCCAGCACCGCGGGTTTGGTTTCCACCCTCAGCCGCTCGAGAAGTTGGAAGTCGAGCTCGTGCGATTCCGGCAGCGCCTCGATCATGAACAGCACGACGTCGGCGTCCTCAGCGGCACGCTCGGCGCTCTTCATCATCACTTCCTGCAGCTTGTAGTGCGGATCGAGGAGCCCGGGCGTGTCGAAAAAAACGATTTGGTAGCCTTCGCCGGTGAGGATGCCGAGGATCCGGTGCCGGGTGGTCTGCGGCTTCGGCGTGACAATCGAGAGCTTCTGCCCCAGCAGCGCGTTCATCAGGGTGGACTTGCCCACGTTCGGACGGCCCAGGATAGCCACGTACCCCGCTTTGAATCCCCTCGGGCCCACGTCCGACTCGGCTCTCGCCACCAGTCTACCTCCTGGTCACAGATAGGAAGACAGGGTGTCGTTCTCGAACAGGCGGCCCAATAGCTCTTCGCCGCTCACGATCCGGAGGATGTGCTCGAAACAACCTTTGCGCAGGCATCCCTCGATGATGCCTCCCTTCGGCAACATCAGCGCGAACATCGGCGCTGAGCACATCTTGCACCGCTGATGCTCATCTTTCAGGGAGACGCCACAATGGGGACAGAACAGTTCCACGATCTCGCCCTCGGGCACGTCCACCTCGCTGATGTTTTCGAAGCTCCCGTACCGAGGATCCAAGTAGATGTCGCCCTCCTTGTCACCGTAGCGCAGCCGTGCGCGCACGGAGGCATAGCCCCCGATCTTCACCCTGGGCTCCATCAGATCGCACCCGTTCGGACAATGGGCGTGTTGGATGGCCACCGCCTTCGCCGGAATCTCGATTTCGATCCTTTCCTTGGGTTTCTCCTGCTCCATCTCGTCCGACCTCCTCGCTCGGTCACTCATATGCCCCATCAACGCCGTAACCCAACTACATCACAACAGTTAACGAAGGCTCACTCAGGCGGTTCCGGCGCTCATCTGCCGTCACGAGCGCTTCATCTGCCCAGAGTAGAAATAGCGATTCGTCTCGGCGACGATGACGCCGGAAAGGCCGATCAGGCCGATCAGATTGGGCACGGCCATCAGTCCGTTCATCACATCCGCAAAGCTCCATACGATCTCCAGTTTGTGAATCACTGCGCCGACGAACACGAAAACGGTGAAAGCCAACCGGTACGGGCGCACCGCTCGCTCGCCGAGCAGGTACTCGAGCGATTTCTCGCCGTAGTAGCTCCAGCCGAGGACGGTAGAATAGGCGAACAGGGCCAGGCCAACCGACACGATGATCCCGCCCCATTCGCCGGGCAGCCCGGCACTGAAAGCTCTGGTGGTCAGCTCCGCGCCGTTGTAGCCGCTCGTCCACATCCCGGTGGTGATGATCACCAGTCCCGTGAACGTACATACCACAATGGTGTCGATGAACGTTTGGGTCATTGACACCAGGGCTTGACTGACCGGGTTTCTGGTCTGCGCAGCCGCCGCGGCGATCGGCGAACTCCCCAGCCCGCTTTCGTTGGAGAACACGCCGCGCGCCACCCCCCAGCGGATCGCCTCGCGAACCGCCGCCCCCATGAAGCCCCCCACCGCCGCCGTGCCCGTGAAAGCGCCCTTGAAAACCAGCGCCAGGGCCCCGGGCACAGCTTCGAAATTCAGAATCAGCACGGTCACGGCCCCGGCCATGTAGAACACGATCATCGCGGGGACCAGAAGACTGGTCGTGCGAGCGATGCTGCGAATGCCGCCCAGGAGTACCATGCCGGTCGCGACGGCCATGATCAGGCCCGTGGCCCAAGGTTCTACACCGGGAAAACTGGTTGCGATCGAGTCGGCCACCGAGTTCGACTGCACGATGTTCCCGATCCCGAAGGCCGAAATGGCGGCGAACACGGCGAAGAGAGCTCCCAGCCACCGCAGCCCCAGTCCTCTCGAGATGTAGTACATCGGGCCGCCGCTCATCGTGCCGAATTCGTCCACCTCACGGTACTTGACGGCAAGGACGGCCTCCGAGTACTTGGTCGCCATGCCAAAGAGACCGGTGATCCACATCCAGAACAGGGCTCCTGGGCCGCCGGCCGCGATGGCAGTGGCCACCCCTGCAATGTTCCCCGTACCCACCGTGGCGGCGAGCGCCGTCATCAGGGCCTGAAAATGGGTGATGTCGCCTTCCGCCTCCCCTTCCTCTTTGCGCTTCACCAGGGCAAGCCAGAGAGAATACCACAGTCCTCGGAGCTGTAGCGCGCGCAGGCGAATCGTCAGGAAGACCCCCGTGCCCACGAGAAGGATCAGCATCGGAGGCCCCCAGACGATGTCGCTCACGGAACGCAGAAAAGCCGCAATTCTCTCTTCCAGCATCCAGACTCCCGAGGTTCTGCCGTTGGATTCCTCCAGCCGGGCCGATCAGCCCGAGCCGGGTGACGTCAACATTCCGATGCCCAAAGATCCCGGGCTCTACTGCGAAAGCAGTCTCGGGGCGAGAATGGACTTAGTGCCGCGGCAGAGAGTTCCTGCTCCCGATCCCGATTCCGAACATGCGCACGCCGGGGCACGAAATCGTCCTTCACGCAATGGCGCGCTGTCTACAGAACCCCCCGCATTCGTCAATGGGGAAGCGACCCAATTGCACAAGACAAGCTGCTACCGCAACCGGCATCCCGT
>CAYXFI010000264.1:0-5813 GCA_964464205.1 uncultured Cytophagia bacterium | reverse complement strand
CACGGCTCTTGCGCCGGTGCTCCGGGATCGCGGAGGGCTGTGGATCGGCTGGCCCGGAGTCGTGGAAGAGGAAGAGGCCGACGTGGATCAGGCGGTCGCTTCCGCGGTACTTGACTCGGGGTACGAACTCCGCCCCATCCTGCTGACTGCCGACGAAAAGCGGGACTACTACGAAGGCTTTTCCAATCAGGTCGTGTGGCCGCTTTTCCACGATGTGCACACGCTGTGCAATTTCCAGCCCGAATTCTGGCGAGCCTACCACCGGGTCAACCGGAAGTTCGCCGAGACGATCGCCGACTGCGTCCGGCCGGACGACTTCATCTGGATCCACGACTACCACCTGATGGGCGTGGCGAAGGAACTGCGGGATATGGGGATCAACACCAAATGCGCATTTTTCCTGCACATCCCTTTCCCGCCGCTCGACATTTTCGTCCGGTTGCCCTGGCGCTTCCAGGTCCTCCGCGCGCTCCTGGACTACGACCTCATCGGCTTCCAGACGATGCGCGATCGGCGCAACTTCGTGCAATGCGTGCGCACCCTGATGCCCGACGTATCGATCACGGGGAAAGGGCAGGTCGTCACCGCCCGACTGGAAGGCCGTCGCATTCGGGTGGGGGCTTTCCCCATCAGCATCGACTATCACGAGTTCGCCCGGCTGGCCGCCAGCCGCGAGGTGGCCGACGCCGCCTGGTACATCCATGAACACATTCCCGAGCGCAAGATCATCCTGGGGATTGACCGGCTCGACTACACGAAGGGAATTCCCGAGAAACTGCAAGCCTTCCGGACTGCCCTGCGCAATCACCCGGAGCTGCAGGAGAAAGTCGTACTGGTCCAGGTGGTGGTTCCGAGTCGGAGAGAGATCCCTCAGTACGCGCAGCTCAAGACGGAAATCGAGCAACTGGTAGGCGAAATCAACGGCGAATTCACGCGGTCCGGCTGGGTGCCGGTGCACTACATCTTCCGGCACCTGGACAGGATCGAGCTCGTCGCGTACTACCGGACGGCGGAGATCGCACTGATCACTCCGCTGAAGGACGGAATGAACCTGGTCGCGAAGGAGTACTGCGCGTCGAAGGTGGAAGAAGACGGTGTGGTGATTCTGAGCGAGTTCGCGGGGGCCGCCGCTCAGTTTCAAAGGCACGCGATCTTGGTCAATCCGCACGACATCGAAGGTGTGGCCGACGCCATCGCCCAGGCGTACAACATGTCAGTGGAGGAACGCCGGCGGCGGATGAGACGCCTCCGGGCGTCGGTGCGGCGGCACAACATTTTCTGGTGGGTCAATTCCTTCCTGCAGGCGGCGTTTGCGCGGCGGTTGGACAATTTCCCGCTGCTCGAGGACTACGTACCCGTAGAGGACATCTGAGGGGAGCTGGACTCTTCACGCGCTGGACTGTCGGTCGCAGTCTCTTCAGGAGCAACGCTCCGTCGCGGAGGAGGTTCTACGTACGCCGGCGTCACCGGTCTCGGTCGCCGGGGGATGGGACGGACGAGCTCTTGGAGGTGATTCTGGATCTCCTCCAGGGAGTCCGGTAGGGGGATGCACTCGAGGACGATTCTCAGTCCCTTTTCGGAACGCCTCTCTTCGAAATGGATGCCGTACACGATCCCCCTGGCCCGGAGGTAGCGCTCCATCTTCCTCTGCAATTCCCGCCCAACCTCTGCGGGCAGTTTCTCGCAGTCTGTCAGAAAATGCGTGTGGATGAAGGTGAAACGCCGTTCGAGGATCTTCACGCTGTCCCACCTCCTGCGTTGTTTCTCGTCGCAAAATTCGAGAATCCGGGTGTTTTTCGCAAGAGGCAGGTGAGCTCCCGATTGATTGGAAGGCGCCAGGGTACCACGCAGCGATGACGGGAATCGTCGCACTCCAAATCCAGACTCGGACTGCGAAGTCTCTGACTTCGCAAGGGCCAAGTGACGACGGGAATCGTCGGGTTTTGAACCGTGCAGCAGTTGGCGCGACGACACAGTCGTCGCACTCCCCACGAAATAAGGGAGTGCGAAGTCTCCGACCTCGCGACCTCAAAGCTTGGACAGAGTCGTCGCGCTTTGAACCCTCCAACCCCGGGGCGACGGGCGCGACGACAGAGTCGTCGCAGTCCAAACGAAGCGGCGGAGTGCGAAGTCTATGACTTCGCAGGCGACGACAGGAGTCGTCGCACTCCGAAGAAACCGTAGGGTTGCGTAGAAGCGGGGGAGGTGCGGCAGGCTTACCGGAGGAAGACCTGAGACGAATCCGCGAGCGGCTCGTGCAGCTCCCGTTTCCACGGCCAACGCGGGCCGGTGACGTGCGGGTAGCTATCACCGTCCAGCTCGCGCAGCCGCTCCAGGGGATTCTCCCGTAGCCGTAGAAACTTGAAGCCCCACAGCAATGCCTTCTTCCTGAGCAGCGGCTTGAGCTTGGGCCTCCTGCCCCTGGCCGCCGCCTTGGCGAGGCGCCTCTCGTTCTCCGCCCGACGTCGCGCGTTTTCCTGCTCCACCCAATCGTTGTAGGCCCTCCTCTCCGCGTTGATCCGCATCCAGCGCGTGATGTAGCCCAGAAGCGGCTCTTCCCGAACGCGCGGCGGAGTGGAATGGAGAAAGTTACGTGTGCCGTCTTTGGCCACGATAATGAGTCCCACGTGCCCCACCCAGCGGCCCTCGTCAGTCCCGCGCACAACGTTTACGAAGTCCCCCGGCTGCAATTCCTGCACGATCTGTGGCACAATTTGGTAGGGGATCCACGACAGCACAATTGTGTCCGGTTTCATCCACTGGCCCAGGTTCCACCGACGGAAGAACCGCGCACGGTCGATGACCACCGTGTCGTAGCGCGTGCGCTCACCTCCGAGGAGCTCCGTCACGTCCTCCACCAGCCAGCGGTTGTTCACATCCCAGTCGGCCTCGGTGTAGTGGTTCCGGGTCAGGATGCTGATCTCGCCGTCCCGATACCGGATCCGCTGGAGCAGAGCGAAAAAGGACGGCCAATCGTGAGCCAGAGCCATCGCGTACACGTGCTCCGAAAACACCACGCAGTCGCTGCGCTTCAGGCTGTACAGCGGATCAGGGTCGTACAATTCGAAGGGGAATTCCCCCAGCAGGAAGATCCGGTACCGCTGTCCCACCATTTTCCGGGCGATGTGCTGAACTCGCATCCGCAGGTCTGGCTCCTGCAGTTGCAGGTAGGCCAGGTAGCGGTCGAGCTCCTCCGGCTTGAACTTGTACAGAGGTTTCCGGAGCAGCTTGCGCAGCTGGTCCGGGGAAAGCCCAACCTTCTCGGCGTTTTCGATCTGTTGCGTGCTCAACACCAGCGGCGGCCTGAACACAGCACACCCAGGAAGGAGATACGCGCACGCGCCAAGCAACAAGAGGTAACCGGCAATTCGCTTCATTCTCGCCATGACCCGCATTTGCGCTCGAGAGACACCCGTAGCCGCCAGTCACGCCGCAGCGAAGGCCTCCGCCACCTTCCGAATGGCCGCGACGATGTCGTCCACGTCCTGATCCGAGTAGAACTCGCTGAGGGGAATCTGCACGCAGGTCCGCAGCACTTCCTCGGCCGTGGAACAAAGTCCCTCGGCGTAGCGCACCGGTTTTCCGTACTGCTTGAAGTCCTCCGGCCAGTTGAAATTGCGGTAGATCCGACGTTCGCGCAAAAAGGGCCACAGGTACACGGGCTGCCGGATATAGCCGAACCGTGCCGGAATTCCTTCAGCTTCCAGCGCCCGCGCGAAGGTCTCGGCGTCCGCTCCGGCCTGCGATTCGTCGATGCGGAACAAGTAGAACCAGTAGGTGCAGTACCCACCCTCGGTGACCTCGTGAGGCTGAACTCCCGGCAACCCACGGATTCCCGCCGTGATACGCTCGCCGATCTGATTCCGCCTTTCGCAGATCCACGGTAATCGCTCCAGTTGCGCTAGCCCCACGGCGGACTGCAGCTCGCTGATCCGGTAGTTCATGCCAAATCGCTCGGGATTCCTGCCCCCCGCCTCGCGGTCGTAGTATTTGTCGCTGAAAAGGCGCGCTCTGCGGGCAAGTTCCCGATCGTGCGTGATCACGAATCCCGCATCCCCAGCGCTGATGTGCTTGAAATCGTTCAGGCTGAAACATCCGATGTGACCGAGGGTGCCGACCAGCTTCCCCTTGTAACGGGTCAGGTACGCTTGAGCGCAGTCCTCAATCACCCACAGATTGTAGCGCTCGGCCAGCTCCAAGATCGGATCCATGTCGCAGGGATTGCCGGCCAGATGAACCACCATGATGGCCCGCGTCTTCTCGGTGATCCGCGGCTCAATCGTTTCAGCTGTGATGTTGTACGTGTGCGGTTCCACATCGGCGAACACCGGGATGGCGTTCTGGAGCAGGATACCGATCAAGGAACCCATGTCGGTGATCGGCGAGGTGATCACCTCTTCACCCACCCCGATCTCCAGCGCACCCACGGCAATGTGCAACGCAGCCGAACCGGACGACGCCGCCACGCAGTACTCGATGTCGTACAGCCGGCAGAACGCCTCCTCGAATTGTCGCGTCTTCCGCCCGTGCGCGTAGAACAGGGTGTTCTGCTCGATGGCGTCCTTCAGCTCCTCGAGTTCCCGCTCGCCGTAGCGTCGACCCGTCGTGAATGGCGTCGCCTTCAGCTTGGGCCCACCGTACAGCGCAAGCTGCTCCGGGCGTTTGGATGCTGGCATCTCGCGACCCTCAACCCACAGGGTTCGTAGCCTCACGTTGGGACTCACCTGACACAGCGCTCACCACTGATGGAAGTATTCGCGCTCGAACTGCTTGGTGTCGACGCCCATCGCCCGCACCCGCCAGATGATCTGGGCGATGCTCTCCAGCACGTGGGTGTAGTGCAGCGCCTCCTCGAGGAAATCCCCCACCGCGAACGCCCCGTGCCCCTTGACCATCACAATGCGGTAGTTCTTCAGGTACTTCGGCAGGACTTCCTCCATCTCCTTGGATCCCGTGCCGAATTCGAACTCCACGATCGGCACCTTTCGGATGTAGTAGGAGCCCTCGACGTCGATGGGAACGATCTCATCCTGCACGAGGGACAGGGCCGTAGCCGTCAGCGGATGCGAGTGCAGTATGGCCAGCGCCGAAGTGCCCTTGTAGATCGCCCGATGCACGGCCACTTCGGTGGAAGCCAACGAGATGCCGGCGTCGTTGTGCTCCAGTCCCGTCTCGATGATGTCCTCATCCTTCAGGAACCCGAGCATCGACCCGCGCCGCGTGATCAGGATACGGTCGCCGACGCGGATGCTCATATTCCCACTGTGCGAGTTATTGAGACCGGCCTGAAAGACAATGTGGCCGATCCTCTTCATCTCGTCCATCAGCTCACGGTACTTTTCCTTAGCCATTGAGACATTCCTCCAGTCCAAGGCGTTTGAGCGTCTCAGGCTTCGGTACGCCGTTCTCGTCCCAGCCGCGGAACGCGTAGAACTCATCGAGCATGCGGTCCAGATCCACCACCCGACCCTTCACCGGCCCCATGGGAGCGGGTTCCTTCAGCAGGCGCTCGGGCAGGGTGTCGTCTTTGCGGCCGAATCCTTCCCGCACGTTGAACATCCGTTCGATGTTGAAAATCCGGTCTCCCGCTTCCATCACGTCTTCCGGCTCGTACTGGATGCCGGTGACCGCGGTGAGCAGTCGGCCCCACACAATCTCGTTCAGTGCGAAGGCGGAGAACCGGCACACCACCAGGGAGTCCAGAGCCGCTCCCAGGTTCTGAAGAATCGCCGTGTGACTGCCCTTCCCCACCGGGGAAAACCTGTCGATCATGCGCGGCACACCCAACACTTCGCGACCGATCAAATAGCCGC
>CAYXFI010000263.1:0-5850 GCA_964464205.1 uncultured Cytophagia bacterium | reverse complement strand
GGGCACATCCTGGGTGGAACGCCCTGGAGGATGGAGATCGGCGGGATGATCGGGGTGACCGCCGCAGCGCTCACTCTCGTTGTGCCCCTTGCCCTCCTGCACGAGAACGTGCCCGGCGGGATCGGCGGCGAGAACCTGCCCGCACCTCAGGCGGGTCTGATGGCGATGATGTCGCAGGGCATCGTGGGCGGCGAGATGGCCTGGACCCTGGTAGTGGCCGGAATGCTCTTCTCCGTCGCGCTCATCCTGCTGGGCTCGCCGTCGCCCATGCTCATCGCCGTGGGAATGTACCTGCCCCTGCACAGCACCGCGGCCATTTTCGTTGGCGGCATCATCCGCTGGATCCTCGACTCCACGGCGGAGCGGCGGGGCGCCACCCAGTCCGGCAAGGACCTGGTGGAGCGAATCGGCCTCCTGCTCGCATCGGGTCTCATCGCCGGCGAGGCCCTCACCGGCGTGGCCACCGCGGCTCTGCGGGCCGCAAACATCCATCTGCCGACCGTGTTGTACACCCCGTGGCTCGGACTGGTAGTGTTCGCCGTACTCGCTTTTGTGCTGATCTACTACCCGTTGCGGCAATTGCGGCTCAGCGGAGAAATCGAATCGCACTGAATCCGTAGGTGACCGACGAGGGGTTGGCTCATACGCCAGCCCCTTTTTGTCCTCGGAGCCTCTCGCGGCCGAACCGCCCACCGGCTGGATTCGGCTGCCAGGAGAGGCACGCGAGATCCCAATGCCGACAAGAAACAGGAGACTTCGAGCTGTGCTGCTCAGGAAGCCGAGAACATACATGGTCGAAGACCCGGAGCAAGAGAAACGCAGAGCTCTTCTTTTGCGTCCCCAGAGGTTGCTCGACTGGGAGGAGAACGCGGACGGAAAGGTGGTGGTGCTGAAACCGAAGTTCCAAAACCCTGTGCTCCAGCGCTACGTGCTCCCTCGGCTTCGCAATCCCACCTACCGGATCCATCTGGACGAGATTGGCTCATTTGTGTGGAAGCGATGCGACGGTGGTCACACCGTTGGGCAGATCTTAGACGAAATGCGAAAGGAGTTCGGCGAACAGGTGGAGCCAGCCCTCGAGCGACTGAGCTTGTTCCTGTCCCAGCTCTTCAGGGGGAAGTTCATCCGGTACGTCTGAGCTGTGCGCCCGGCTCCGCCGGTCGTGCTCGCGCCGAAGGGAAAGCGCCTGTCCTCGGCCTGTGAACCGACCGCTGAACCCCCGCTGGTTCCCGGAAGTGCAGATAGGTCCGGAGGAGTTTCCCGATGCAAGACCTCAGGGTCTTTTCATTCAAACGTGGAAAGAAAGAACATGCCGGCCTCGCCGTGGGCGACCGCCTGTTCGATCTCACGTGGATCCTATCGGAATGGCCCGGCCGTGAGGACCTCGACCTACCCGACCACGTGACCGTCCTGGATCTGCTCACCTCCGGATGCTTTTCCCTCGCCTTTTTTCAGGAGGCGTGGAACTACGCGCAGGAAAGCGAGCTGGCGGAGACGGCCCGACTCGAAGGCGACGTCACCTTTCTCCCGCCGGTCACCCGCCCGCAGAAGATCATTTGCATCGGCCGGAACTACGCCGCTCACGCCCGCGAAGGCGGTGCCGAGGTTCCCACCGAACCCATCTTTTTCGCCAAAGCCCCGTCGGCGCTGATCGGCCACCAGGAACCGGTGGTTCTTCCCCCGCGATCGCAGCGCGTTGATCACGAGGCGGAACTGGCCGTCGTGATCGGCCGGACCGCCAAGTGCGTCGCCAAAGAGGAAGCAATGGAATTCGTGGCCGGGTTCACGATTCTCAACGACGTGACCGCCAGGGACCTGCAGAAGCTGGACATCCAGGCCGGGATGCCCTGGTTCCGGTCCAAGAGCTTCGACACCTTCTGCCCTTGCGGCCCGTGGATCGTGCCCAGGGAGTTGGTGCCCGAACCTCACAACCTCACCATCGAATTGCGCGTAAACGGGGAAACGCGCCAGCGAGCGAATACTGCGGACATGGTTTTCAAGATCTCCGATCTGATCGAATACATTAGCGACCACCTGAGTCTGATGCCGGGCGACATCATCGCCACGGGCACACCGGAGGGGGTGAGTCCGCTCAAGCCAGGATACCGGATGGAAATCGAGATCACGGGGCTGGGGCTCCTGGCCAATCCGGTCGTGGCCGCGGAGTAGTTGTAGAGTACGGAGAGGGCCTGTCGGAAGCATTCCGTCGTCTTTCCGGGTGGAGTAAGCATGGGGAACCTTCTCGACCGAGCCGTACGAATTGCAGTGCAAACCTGTCTTGCTGTTCAGCCGGGGGAAGAAGTTGTTGTGGTGGCCGACGAACCGATGCTCGATCTGGGCAGGCGCTTCTTTCTGGCAAGCCGACGCGCAGGCGGATCGGTGGCTCTGGCCGCACTGCCCCCTCTGCGGAAGACCAATCCGGATCTCCCCGCGACCGTGGCAGCCATGATGAAGTCGGCGGACGTGCTGGTGCTGGTGACCAGCGTGTCGATCTCCCACACGGAAGCTCGGAGGGCAGCGTGTCGCGAGGGGGCCCGAGCCATCAGCCTGCCCGCCGTCACCGAAGACACCCTGAAGCGGGCTGTCGACGTGGACTATCGATTCGTGCAGGAGCGAAGCCGCAAGATCGCCGACATCTTCACCATCGGCAGGCGCATGCACGTGACCACCCCGGCGGGGACAGATCTGGTGCTGCCCATCCGGGGGATGAAGGGCTACGCGGACGTGGGGCTCGTTCACAAACGGGGATCTTTCTCCAACATCCCGGCGGGCGAAGCGGCGGTATGCCCTGAGCCGGGTGGCACGCACGGACGTGCGGTCATCGAGAGCGGGATGGGCATCCGGCCCGAAAGTGGCGACCGGATCGTCTTGGACATCAAAGACGGCCGGGTCAGCAGAATCCGCGGCAATTCCGCCGCTCGATGGTTGCGCCACATCCTCAGCCAGCACGGAGCCAGAGCGCGGGTGATCGCCGAGTTCGGCGTGGGCACGAATCCCAAAGCCAGAGTCGTGGGACTGACCCTGGAAGATGAAAAAGCTCTGGGCACGGCGCACATCGCTGTCGGGAACAGCGTGTCCTTCGGCGGCAGCAACGAGGTAGCCATCCACATCGACGGCATCATGCTGCGGCCCACGATCGAGATCGACGGCCGCACCATCATGGAAGAGGGCGAGCTGGTCGTCTGATCTTCGGAAGCCGATCCCTCGAGGACGTGGATCATGCGGGTCTTCATCTCGGCGGACATCGAAGGCGTCAACGGGGTGGTGAGCTACGACCACGCCAATCCCGACGGTCCACTCTACGGATTCGCCCGGGAGTGGATGATCGCGGAGGTGAACGCGGCGGTGGAAGGGTGCGTCGCGGCCGGCGCCGACGAAGTACTGGTGAACGATTCCCACAACCGGATGACGAATCTGCTGATCGATAGACTGGCCCGACCGGCGCGGCTCATCACGGGACACGAGAAGCCGTTTTCGATGATGCAGGGGCTCGACGAAAGCTTCGACGCCGCCCTGTTCATCGGCTACCACGCAAAGGCTGGAACGCCCAACGCCGTGCACGACCACACCTTCTCCGCCTCCACCTTTCACGACGTACGAGTCAACGGTACTTCGGTGGGGGAGTTCGGTCTCAACGCGGCGTTTGCGGGCTGGTTCGAAGTGCCTGTGGCCCTCGTGACGGGCGACAAAGCCCTGTGCGAGGAAGTGAGGGCTCTGGCTCCCACGGTGCTGACCGTGCAAGTGAAGGAGGCGATCTCGCGCTACGCGGCCGTTTGCCTTCCATTCGAGGAGAGCCTGGACAGAATCCGTTCGGGGGCCGCGTCGGCCCTGGAGCAGCTCGCCACGATCCAGCCCGTCCGATTCGGCTCCCCCTTCTTTCTGGAGTGCGTCTTCCAGCGGTCGGAACAAGCCGCCCGCGTGGTGCGCGCGGGAATCGGTCAGCTTCACGACGCCGTCACCGTCGTGTACGAGACGGACGACTACACCGACCTCTATCGGACCTTCCTCGCGATGCTCCGCTGCTGTGGCTGATTGGACCCCTCCGAACGAAGCCGGGCAAGATCCCCGCTCGTGAACCGTCACCAACAAAGAGGCTCGCGAAGGGAGAGCATCGAGACCGCAGCGGCGCAGAGAATGGTGGGCCGCAGACAAGCAGCAGGCTCTTTCGCAAAGCGCCCGAAGGAACCTCGAAAGTCAATCTGCACCGCGGATGTCCATCCCGACCACGCGGTCCTACGGACGCTCGAAGCCAGTTGAGAACAACGGTACAATCCCAACGCCAAACGGGGCACACCTTCGTCCTCTTAGATCACCGAAAACACCGCTATTCAGCGCGTCCCTGCGTAGTACGGTCTTCGCGTTCTTCCCGTCTGCGCCGCGAAGACAAAAACCGCCGAGACGCCAAAAGCGCGAAGGAGCCTCGGGACTGAACTAGCGGCAATGACGCCCACCGGGACCAGTCGTTGCGAAACGCATCCGACATCAGTCCAAAACGGGACCTCAATCGCTGGCCCAATGAGGGTGTTCGACGGTTCATGTTCCCTCGTGTGTTCGGTATCGCCGAAAAGACGGTCAATCACTGCAGTCTCCTTCGGAACGAATTCTTCGCGTCCTTCGCGTCTTCGCGGTGAAGCCAAGAACCGCCAAGACGCCGTGAGCGCGGAGGAACCTGGGAGCTCTGTTCACAACGTCGATGCTCATCGACCTACGCATGCTCGGAGTCAGTTCAAAACTACACCGCAACACCAACACCAAACGGTGTAGACCATCCCTCGACTCGCGGTGCTCGAGATTCAGAAGCCACCCGGTCACCTCACCCGATCCTTGGAAACAAGAGGTCGCCGCCCCCTTGTCTTTCCAGCCATCGAGAACGCGGCTACTCAGCACCCCCCCTTCGCGTAGTAGGCTCTTCCCGTCCTTCACGTCTTCGCGGTGAAGGCAAAACTGCCAAGATGCCAAGAGCGTGAAGGAACTTCGGAAGCGAATTGAGAAAACGGAGGCTCGGCCTGGCCGCATGTCGGCATTCATGTTCGGAGTCAGTTCGTGGCAAGCGGACTCAAGCAAACCTGGACCCAAAACCTCGTGGACCTCAATCGCCGCCTCAACGATGGCGTTGGAGAGTCCATGTTCCCTCCGATGCTCGGCATCCTCGAAACGACGGCTACTCACTGCGTGCTCCTTGGAGAGGGATTCTTCGCGTTCTGCGCGTCTTCACGGTGAAAACGGAGACCGCAGGTGAAAAATTCCTTGCCAATGACCTCCAAACTTGCTATTAAGGGCTCTGCTGCGGCGGCCGATCCATTCGTCGGGTAGCCTTCGTCGAAACCGTCCGTCCCAGCCACCCAACTTCCGTTCGTCTGCGAACACGCACGTCGTAGCGTGGCCGGGATCAGCAACTGGAATAGGGACACACAGCCGGCATCGGTGAGTAGATGGACGCACACCCAGCAGGCTGACAGGGAGTACCAACCTCGTCGAGCGGAACGGCCGGCGATCCGTGCCGTGTCCAAGCCAGGGGAGCGCTGTTGCCAGGCAACCTCGGCTGGGTTTCTCGAGCCCGGGACGGACGGTACGCTTCACTGCTGAATAAGCGGAGTCGGAGAGGTGGAAACTGCCGTCGGGTCACGCATTCGCGGTTCTCTGGACCGACTGAAACGGGGCGAGGTATCGGAGTACGGCTCCCTGATCGTTGTCTCCGTGCTCATTGGGGTGGCGGTGGGAATCGCCGCTTCGCTGTTCCACCTGACGATCGACGGAGCCACAGTGTTCTTCTTCGAACACCTGCGTTACCCCCTCCGCTTCCTCGGTCGCTACTACGTGATCGCGATCCCCGTGCTGGGCGCTCTTCTG
>CAYXFI010000262.1:0-5867 GCA_964464205.1 uncultured Cytophagia bacterium | reverse complement strand
CCCTGGGGGGCGCCGCGTACTTTGGTCTTCTGCCGAGGAGGGCGCCGATCGGTTCGCCAAGCCATGGCTCGGTCCGGGGGTGGCAAACCGCCTGCTGCGGTGTTCGTGGGAGTCCCCGTGTTCGCCCGGTGGCTGGGCGGCGTGCGAAAAGCCACGGGGGCCCGGACTTCGCGGTGTATTCACCGGATTGCCGCGATGGCTCGCACGACCCCGGCGATTCAGCCGGAGGTTTCCGGCACGCCGATGGGGATTGGTTAGGTGACGTGGTCCGGATGCGACGCTTCCGTCCCTCGCGCTGGGTTCGGTCCGAGCGGAGACCCTCGTGGGTTTTCTCGTGCTGTTTCTACGTCCGCCGTCGGTGGGGGCTGACGTGCGCTTTGGGCCCACCTGGGGCTCCACAGACGTCGGGCAATCCGCGGGCGAAAGGGCTTGGAAAAGCCTGGCCGATTGGATAACTTGAATCTGGTCATGTAGGCTCTTGCACACTCGAACTGCGATGGACGGTAGGGGAGATGGCGAAACTAGCGTACAAGCAGTCGGACGAGTCGATTCTGGAGGCTGTGCGGGAAGCTCACGAGCGCCTCGTCCGCGAGATTGGCAAGGTCATCGTGGGTCAGCGACTGGTGATCGACCAGATCTTGATGGCTTTGCTTTCGCGCGGGCATTGTCTCTTGGTGGGTGTTCCGGGTCTTGCTAAGACGCTGCTGATCAGCACGCTTGCCCGGGCTCTCAACCTGAAATTCAGCCGGATCCAGTTCACGCCCGATCTGATGCCCTCTGACATCACCGGGACGGAGGTGATCGAAGAGGATAGGGCCAGCGGCAAGCGAGTGTTCCGTTTCGTCAGAGGCCCGGTGTTCGCCAACATTGTGCTGGCGGATGAGATCAATCGGACGCCGCCCAAGACACAGGCGGCCCTGCTGCAGGCGATGCAGGAACACGAAGTGAGCGCGGGAGGCCAGACGTACAAGCTCGAGGAACCATTCTTTGTGCTGGCCACGCAGAATCCGATCGAGCAGGAGGGAACCTACCCGCTTCCCGAGGCGCAGTTGGACAGGTTCATGTTCAACCTCTGGGTGGACTATCCCTCGGAGGACGAGGAAGCCCTGATTGTGAAGACCACCACCAGCGGGCGCGATGTGGAGGTGGAGCCGGTCCTGGACGCTGAGGACATCCTGATGTTACAAACCTTCCTGCGTCGGGTTCCGGTGGCCGACAAGGTTGTGGACTACGCGGTGCATCTGGTCCGGATGACTCGCCCCGGGACCGATGGCGTGCCCGATTTCGTGAACGAGTGGGTGCGCTGGGGCGCGGGGCCTAGGGCGTCTCAGTACCTCATCCTTGGGGCCAAGGCTCGCTGCATCTTGGACGGCAGGGCAACCCCGGACATCGACGACGTTCGCGCAGTGGCGATTCCCGTACTGCGTCACCGACTGGTCACTACGTTCCACGCGGAGGCCGAGGGGGTGACAGCCGTGGACGTGGTTCAGAGGTTGCTGAAAGACGGCAGGTTGTAGCGCCGCCGACAGGGGGCCCGCTGATCGTGCCGCAAAACAAATCGAAAACCTCTGCAAATCTGCTCGACCCAGAAGCCCTCAGCCGGCTCGGGAACCTCTCCCTTCGGGCGCGGGCGGTGGTGGAAGGATTCATCGCCGGCATGCACCAAAGCCCTTACCACGGCTTCAGCGTGGAATTCTCCGAGCACCGCCCGTACTCACCGGGCGACGAAATCCGCTTGCTGGACTGGAAGGTGTACGGTCGCACCGACCGATTCGTGGTGAAGCAGTTCCAGGAAGAGACCAACCTGAAGGCATACCTGGTGGTGGATGCCTCGGCCTCGATGGGATTCAGCTCACAGAGGCTGAGCAAGCTCGAATACGCCAAACATCTGGCGGCTGCTCTCGCGTATCTGATGCTCAAACAGCGGGATGCGGTGGGACTTCTCGTGTTCGATGAACGGCCGCGCCGCTACTACCCGCCGCGTTCCGTGATGACGTACCTCAATCCGATCCTGACCGAGCTGGAGAACCTGCAGCCAGGCGGGCAAACGCGCGTTGGACCGGTGCTCCACGAGCTCGCCGAGAGAATCCGCCGCCGTGGCCTCGTGCTTTTGTTTTCCGACCTGCTGGATGACCCAGCCGAGGTCCTGTCCGGATTGCGGCACTTCCGCCACGACCACCACGAGGTGATTGTCTTTCACATTCTGGACCCCCTGGAGCGCAACTTCGACCTGGTCGGCAATGTGATCTTCGAAGATCTGGAGACCCGGGAACGGTTGGGCACACAGGCGGCCCATCTCCGCCGCGCTTACCGGCAGAAAGTGCGCGAGTTCATCGAGTTCCTCCGGAAGCATTGCCGCGAGCATTTCATCGACTACGTGCTGATGGACACCTCGGAGCCCTACGATCGTGCTCTTTTCGAGTACCTGGTGAAACGGAGGCGCATAGGAGGTTGAGAGCCGGCCAGGGCTCGGTGCGCATCCGACTTTTGCCGTAGTGGTCTGGGCTCCTGCACCTGGACCGAGGTGGGGCGGACATTGGTCCAGCGAGGGTGGACATTGGGAAGTTCGAAGCTGGCTGTGGGAGGGATGCCTGGCTCGTCGACGAGTGGGGCCGGTTTCGCGCACTGAATGCCGGATGGGGTTTTCCCCAAGGGCCCATTGAACTTCGCCGGAGCTGTCCCGCTGCGGTGTGTGGATGTGCGCTGCTTGTCCCAGTTGGAATGCTCGGAGGAGCCCTGGTAGGGTGAGGGAGGGCCGACGAAGTGATCACGTTCGTGGCTTGGACGGCCGGAGTTCTGGTTCTGGTGGGACTGTACGTCCTCTGGCGGCGGGCGCGCAGCGGTCGCCGCGAGCAGTTCCGCCAGAGACTCACGCTGCTCTTCCTGGCTTTCGGCCTTTTGCCCGGGATCCTGGTGGTTTTCTTCCTCACCAACACGTTGAACGAGATCGTGGGGGCCCTGAGTGTGCCTGGAGTGGAAGCTGCGCTTCGCGGGGCCATCGAGACTCTGCAAGCAGGCGAGCGCGCCGTGGAAGAGGAGCTCCTGAAGACGCTGGAGGAAGGCGGACCCGAGGCCTGCCTGCGAGACTCCACGGTGGTTTGGATCGCCTGGTTGCCCGGCGACTCCACCGATGCCCCTGCCCGGGTCTGGGGCGACACGGGAAGCGCTTTGAGATTCTTCCGCTCCGGCGAGAGGGACGGATCCCGATTATGGGAGCGGGGCATCGAACGCATCTTGAGATACGACCGGTCCGACGGAGAGTGGATTCTTTGCCGCCGTTACCCGGAGGAACTCGGGCGAGCGCTGCTGGATCTCCGCCGCAGCTTGCACGCCTACGGCACCCTGGCACTTCTCCGCGAACGTTTGCTGGAGCAGCAGGTCTTCTGGGCTTTCGGCGCCAGTGTGGTGGCCCTCCTCGCAGTGCTGGCAGTGGTGGCGGCCCGAGCCACAGCCCGGAGGGTAGCACAGCCTATCTCTCTGCTCGGGGAGGCCATGGACCGCGTGTCCGGTGGGGATCTGGATTTGACGGTCCCAGAGACGGGTGACGAGGAAATCGCCAGCCTGGCCCGAGCGTTCAACCGGATGATCGCTGAACTCCGCGACAGCCGAGAACGGCTGGCTCGCACGGAACGACTGGTGGCCTGGAGGGACGTGGCGCGTCAGGTTTCCCACGAGATCCGAAATGCACTGACGCCGGCCCAACTGACGCTCCATCGGCTGCGCAGGCGCCTGCCGGAGGAGGCGAGTGAAGAACACGAATTGTTGCGCAGCGTGGAGAGCCAGCTCAACGTCTTGAGTCGACTGGCGGAGGCCTTCTCCCAACTGGGCAAGCTGCCGGAGCCGAAGTTCGAGAAGACGGACATCAACCAGCTTGCCCGGGAGGTCGTGTCGCTGTTCGATGCGGAAGTGCACGGGATTCGTTTTGTCTTTCAGCCGGACCAGGAGCTCCCTCTCGTGAATGTCGACCGGGATCGTTTGCGCCGGGTGTTGAACAACCTGCTACGGAACGCCGTGGAGTCTTCCCGGCCGCGATCCCGTGTCTGGATCCGGACGCGCCGTGCAGAGGAACCCGGTTTCACCGTTGCGCTAGAGGTCGAGGACGAAGGCGAAGGCATGGCACCGGAGGCTCTGGCCAATGCTTTCAAACCCTACTTCACGACGAAACCGGGCGGTACGGGCCTGGGTCTCTTCATCGTGAGGCAGATTGTGGACGAGCATGGGGGACGGGTGGAGCTACGGAGTGAGCCGGGCGTGGGCACGACGGTGACGATCCTGTTGCCGTGAGATGCGCGTCGGGCGCTGAGTTCAGGGGTGCAGGATGGACCTGAGCGTCGAGCGAATTCTCAGAGATCTCAACGACGAACAGCGAGAGGCGGTGACCCACGGCGAGGGTCCTCTGATGGTCGTGGCGGGCGCGGGAACGGGCAAGACGCGAGTCATCACGTACCGCATCGCCTACTTGATCGCCTCGAAGAGAGCGCGGCCGGAAGAAATCCTCGCTCTCACATTCACGGACAAGGCCGCCGCCGAGATGGAGGAGCGCGTCGATGAGCTCGTTCCCTACGGATACGCCAACGTGTGGATCAGCACCTTCCACTCGTTCGGCGACCGGATCCTGCGGGAGTTTTCCCTCGAAGTGGGTCTGCCTTCTGACTTTCAGGTGCTCTCGCAGGCGGATCAGGTGATCTTCTTCCGCGAGCATCTCTTTGAGTTTCCGATGAAGCTGTTCCGCCCGCTGAACAATCCCACCTTGCACATCCCCGCCATTCTCTCGTTGATCAGCAGAGCGAAGGACGAGGATGTTTCGCCGGAAGACTACCTTGCCTACGCGGAGGAGCTGCGAGCCCGGGCAGAAGCGGAGCCGGACAATGCCGAACTGCGAGAACAGGCGGAGCGACAGGCGGAGCTCGCGCGCATCTACGCGGCTTACCAGGAGAAATTGAGCCAGGAAGGGAAGGTCGATTTCGGCGACCAGATCGTGTTGCTGCTGCGGCTGTTGCGCACGAGCCCCGGAGCAGCGCGACGCATCCGGGAGCGTTTCCGCTACATTCTGGTGGACGAATTCCAGGACACCAACTATGCCCAGTTCGAGCTTCTCAAGGAACTGGCCCAACCGCACCAGAACATCACCGTGGTGGCCGACGACGACCAGAGCATCTACAAATTCCGCGGAGCGGCCATCAGCAACGTGCTTCACTTCCGGGACAGCTATCCGAATGCCCGCATCATCGTCCTGACGCAGAATTACCGCAGCACCCAGCAGATTCTCGACGCGGCCTATCGCCTGATCCGTCAGAACGATCCGGACCGGCTGGAATTTCGCGAGAAGTTCGACAAACGACTGCGCAGCAACCGTCCCCCGGGCCCCGCCGTGCAGCATCGCCACTACGAGACCCTCACGATGGAAGCGGACGCTGTGGCCGAGACGATCGCCAAGAAGATGGAGACGGGCGGTTACAGCTACCGCGACTTCGCCATCCTAGTTCGCTCCAACAATGAAGCGGACCCGTACCTGGTGTCACTGCGCATGCGCGGGATCCCGTACCAGTTCTCCGGCAGTCGGGGCCTGTACCGGCGGGAGGAGGTTCGAGCGCTCCTCTCCCTGCTCAAGGTCCTGTACGACAGCGCCGACTCGGTAGAGCTGTTCAACCTGCTGTCGTCGGAGATCTACCGGATGCCCATGGCGGACCTGTACCGCCTCCTGGCCGCAGCGAATCGCACCGGCCGTCCCCTCATGGCCGTGCTTCGAGATCCACAAACCCACCTGCCGGAGGAGGAAGAGCTGTCGCCAGAGGCGACCGCCACAATTGAGAAGGTGCTGAGTGATCTGGACTTTCTGGCGGAATACTCGCGTCAGCGCCCGGCGG
>CAYXFI010000261.1:0-5878 GCA_964464205.1 uncultured Cytophagia bacterium | reverse complement strand
GCGAGTCCGTGCGTCGCGGGCTCTTTCCCGCGCCAGCTCGGACGGTCCCAGCGAATGCGAGGCGTTTCAACGCATTTGGTTGCCGCGGCGACTTTTCGGAACCTGCCTCTGCTCGAGCGGCCGGGGTTCCAACCAAGCCGCTGGGGCATGGCCGAGCTGCAGTTGAGACAGCGCGTACCTTCAGGCACCCTGCGTGGGCCAGTCGAATCCCCGGCTCAATTGCCCGCTGGTTCCCATTCCGCGTACGCGTCGATCTCCACCTTCGTACGCGGGTCGGTCACGAGTTTCTCCGCCATGTTGTACGTCCAGCCCATGTATTCGGAGCCACCGCCGCTCTGCGTCGTGATCAGAAACCGATTTCGGAGATGACCGAAATACAGGGCTTGGGCTCGTGGGCTTGGTTGGTCGCCACCGCTCGGGTCGACGGGGACCCACCCGTATCCCGGGAAGTAGACCTCCACCCAGCGGTGGAAGACGTCGTCGAGGGATGCATCGTCGCCGCGTACGACCACGCTGCCCACGTAGCGGGCAGGCAAACCCGCCGCTCGAGCCATCGCGATGTAGACGAAGCTGTATTCCGAGCAGGAGCCATTCCCCCGGGCGAGCACTTTCGGGGCGACATTCCAGCCACCGGCGAGCTCGTAGTACATCTTATCCATCAAATACCGGTAGATCTTTCGGGCGATCCAGTAGGGATTCTTCTCCTCGCCGACGGCCTCCTTCACGGCTTGCTGGATCACGGGGTCGTTCAGCATGTACTTGCTGCCGTCCTGGAGGTAGCGCTTCGCGATCTCGGCTGGGATGGCCTCCAGTCCGCCGACCTTCTCGGGTCGCACGAAGAACGTGACGTCGTACACCGTGACCCGCACCCGCATCGTGCTCCGCACGGTCTGCCCTGGCTTGACGTCAGTGTACACGAAGTGGGCAAACCGCTGGCCCCACTGGTCCGTCACGAAATCCGTCGGTTCGGGCTCGAAACTGGGCTCCCCGTGGATGACCTGCGTTTCCCGATTCTTGGGGAGCGCAAAGTACACATCCAGCCGTTGGATGGAGCCAGGGCCATGGTTCCGGACTTCGTGTGTCTCGAGCACAATAGCTTCGCGAGGATTGGCTCGGGCATATTTCTCGTCGTCATCCGTGACAAGCTGGTAGAGACGGTCCTTCTGGTAATCGGCGCACCACAAATGGCTCCCATCGAACGCTAGCCCTGTGGCGTACGGCCCGGGAGCGGGAAGCACGAACAATACCTCGCCGTCGAGGGTGACGGGGTAGATTTCGTTCGCCACCCGGTCGGCGATCCAGAGGTAAGTGCCGTCGAATGCCAGTCCCTGGGGATGGCCTGAAGGAGCCGGAAAGTCGCGAATCGTGGTTCCATCCTCGGTGCTGATCTGCAGGATCCGGTTGCTCCCGTCATCCGCGAGCCAGAGATGCTCGCCGTCCCATGCAAGACCGAAAGGCGAGCCTGCCGGGGATTCGACCGCGCGCAGGATGGTTCCATCCCGGGGATCCAGCCGGTAGATCCGTTTGTCCTTGGCGTCCGCGCACCAGAGAGCCTTTCCGTCCCAGGTGAGGCCTGTGGGCCAGTACCCGGGCGTGGGTAGCGTTCGAACGACTTTCTTTCGCTCGGGGTCATATTGGTACAGGAGCCGGGTACGTCGATCCGCGAACCAGAGATACTCGCCATCGTAGGCCATGCCCATGACGCAGGGTGAAGGGGATTTGTGGCTGGCCACGACGTCTCCTGGTTTGGCAAGGCTGAGGGCTGGCAGAGCAATGCCGAGGCTGACAAATACGGCCAAGAAACCGATTCTACGCCACATCGTGCACCTCCCCGTCCCTCGTTCAAAACTACATCGTTCGTCCTGCGGGAGTGGTTAGAAACTGCGTGCCCTGCTACTCTCCGGGGGAATTTACGAATGTCCGGGGAAAAACAAAGCCGATCTGCGGATGCGCTGCGGCGCTGCTGTTGCTCCGACGTGCAGGCTCCCGTGAATCCGGCGTGGACAATCCCGAGCGGCTCGGGGGATCTGCCGGGAGAGGGGGCTGTGACAAATCGAGTAGCTCCGAGAACCAACCCTGCGCTGCCGAAGGATTCGGTACCGACACGATTTCATCGCTTGATGGGTGGGGCGCAGAGTGCAGAATCGGGCCCGGAGCTTGAGGAGTGTCCGTCGAACTGTGAGGTTGGGAAATCTTCTGGGTTCATGCTGCTGGAGCGACAAATACATCCTGGTAGGAACGCCCGCGGAGTAAGACTCGGTTTCTGGAAACCTTGCCGAAGCTGTGCGGCCCAGACCAGGGCTGTGAACCCCGGGAGTACGTTTTGGCTGCTGTCGGCTACTCCGTCAGGACGGCGACAGGTCCACCGGAACAGCGGATCGGCCTCCGTCGTTGTCGTGAGCTCACAGCGGTTTGAGCGCAGTCGGGGGTGACTCCTGCTTTCCACGTACAAGGAGCGGCGGGCTGACGCGAGTCAGGTTGGACGATGGGCATCCGTCGCCAGACTTTTCAGCAAGCAACCCCCTCCATGCTAACAGCGGGATAGGCCACCAGAAGAGCGTCTTCAGTCGCTGTCCGGCTCCCGTTCGCTTTGATAGGGTGGACCGAAGCTGGCAAGCCATCTGCCGAAAGGTTTCTTCGCGCGGACGCCCGGGGTTGCGGGTTGAGTTTCTCCATCGCATGCCGTCGGCGTCGCCGCAGTGCAGGTCTCAACCCTAACTGCTACCAGCCGATTCGGAGACTGACGTGAGGGAAGTTTTGGAGCTCGGTGAAAAGGTAGGCCACGTCGAGCCCTACGTCCACATCCGTTCTGGGCAGCGTCACGGCGATGCCACCTCCTACTGCGACGACCCGATTAGGGACGGACGCGTCGAGGTTCCGCGCGTAGCCCCCACGGAGCGTCAGCAGATTGAACAGCACCTGTTCGACGCCGGCGTAGATTCGGTCGCGAACGTCCAGGTGGAGGGACTTCTCTAAGTCCACCTCCAAGAGGGTTCGCCGGGAAGGCATGATCCCAAGTCCAGCCCGCAGGCGACTCGGTACGCTCTCCGATCCGCCTTTCGCCGTGCCCGCTTGATTGTTCGCATCCCAGCGCACGTTGCTCAGCAGGTTGCTCCAGGTCAGGGCCCAAACTAGGCGACCGCGAAGCATGCCTCGCACACCCACGTCCAGGCCGAAGCCCAGAGCGGTACCCTGCACCTGTCGATTGGCGTTCTGGTAGTCCCAGCGCCCCGAGGCGTTGTTCCCGAACGATGCCTGGTAGAACTTGAGGCTCGCACCGACTGCCAGGAGTCCCCGGACACGGTGGACCGTGCCCAGGATCAACGTGTTTTCTCGCAGGACGTCATCGCCTGCCGTGATAGCGGCGACCGCAATGGTGCGTCCGAACGCCGGTCGGGCGTAGCACAGGGCGTGATACGGCACGAGGCCGAACTGCCGCGTGGTGCTCAACAGGACCTGCTGTTGCCGCACGCTGAGCAAAGCGGCCGGATTCCACAGGATAGCGGAGACATCCCGAACCAGGGCAATCCGCGCCCCCGCTAGCCCCATCGACTGGGCGTCGAGGCCGACGTCCAGAAATGCTGCGGGAACGTGAGCGACAGACTGGGCTTGCGCGGTCGTCACGACGCCCGCACACCAGAGAGTGAGGATCAGTCTCTTGGTCATCTCTTCTTTCCTCGCGCAGCGATACCTTCGCTCCCTTGTCACTTGATGAGAACGGCGGTCTTCAGCACTTCCCGCGTTCCCGTGCCGTCGCGCACCTGGATCCGAACGACGTACCTCCCGTTCCGGGCCAAAGCACCGTCATCCGTACGGCCGTCCCAGCGCAGCGTGGACGGATCGCCGGGGCGGTGCACTCCCTTGGCCATGGGCAGGTCTTTGCAGAGGGTCCGGATGAGCTCGCCCGCCATGTTGTAGATCTCCACAGTGACGAAGGGCTTGCGCACATCCCGGGACGTGAGACGGAAAGCAATCTGCAATCCGTACGGATCGAATGGTGTGAACGGATTGGGCACGAGCTTGACGTCTTTCACGTCGAGGGGTTCGCTTGCCTGGAGCACGGCAAATTCGCTGAAAGACTCGACATCGACGGCGAGCCCCAAGACGTCGCTCACGGTGGGGAGAATCTCCCAGCGGAGATTCTTGCTGTCCCACCGGCCAATTACGAGATTCTCAGATGTTGCACCGGTCAACGAAAAGATGAGCCTCGCCTTCTTGCCTGGAGCCAGGCTGCTGGAAGCATCAATCTTGTAGAGGGGGGATTTCATCTCGTACTCGGCGGTGAGGCGTTTCACGACGGCAGGTTGGGATTTTCGGACCCGCAGGCGAAGTTGGATTCCCTGCGGCACGGGGGCTTCTGGTAGCCGGATGTACAACCCCTCGCCGTCGGTGATCTGGGACGGAGGGGAGGTGTGCGTAGCGCTGTGGTAGACGAGCAACCCTCGGTCCGAAGGACGAAGAGATTTTTCCTCGTGAAAGCGGGCCATCTTGCCGCTCAGACTGTCGCGGACCGAAATGTAGACTTGGCCGACGAACGACGTGTCGGGTTTGAACACCGCCTGCTGACCATCCTCGCTTGTCTCCAGCACGCCTGCGAGTTCCGGTTCGATCTGCCACACGGGCCAGATTGCCATCGATCGGCCGCTCGTATCCAGCGCAACGTAGCTCAGCCGGAGGAATTCCCGGTTGGAGATCTCGGTTCGCTCCGCACTGAGGGCCAGAGAGGCCAGGACGCGCGACTCGGCAGTGAGTCGGACGGTGGCGGTAACGCTCCGGCCTTCGCGGTACACGACGCCCTGAATGACCGCCTCTGTTTCCTGGTTGCTCTCAAACAGGGCCTTCCACGGCACTTGTGGGACCGGTCTGAGTGATCCCGTGCCTTGCAGGAGGGACCAAGACACGCTGTCCGGGAGAATGCGTTTGCCGGCCATGTCGTAGGCGCGGGCTTCGACCAGAACGGGTACGCCTACCGTTGTCGCGGACACGGTCGGCACAAGCTCGGCACGCGCCAGAACGCCGGAACCCGTAACGACGACTGTGCGCGGCTGAGCCTTGGTCGAGTAGGTCAGACCGTGGTAGGTAGTCCTGCCGTAGAGGCTCAGTTTCCCCGTCTGAGCTTGCGGAGGCACCGACGCCACGTATCCCACGAACCCGGTCGGCAGGGACGCAGAGTCCGATTGTGCTGTAGCCACCGGCACGTAGGCCGCGCCGTTCACGGGCTTGTAATAGACCCAAAGGGTGTCGCTGGGAGGGAGCTTGGCTCCGATCAGCACCTCAATCGGGGAGAGCACTTTCACGCTGTCTGGTGCGTACAGTCGAAACGGAAGGAGCATGTTCAGCTCAACGGTGGAGTCCGGTGGAAGTCCAATCGTGAAGGGTAGCGGAACCAGAACGGAATCGGAAGCGGCAAGCGTGCACCGGTAGTTTCCGCCGGGCAGGCGGTCGTGGGTCCGGACCCAGCCGGCGGTGTCGGGCTGGGCCTGGAGGTTGAGACCGGGTCCGGAGAGGGTTACCGTGACGTCGCGAAACGGCGTTGCTCCATCCTCCGTGATCCGGACGGCAATCTGAGCCGCCGGGTAGCGGAATTCGTAGTGGAAGCCCTCTTCGGTGAGCTCAAAAGAGGGGGAAGTCAGCGTGCCGTACTCGGTGCTGATGGCCTGCAGTCTGTACGGTACGGGCGCCGCCACACTATCGAAAGCGAAGCTCCCACTTGCGTCCGTGTACACAGAGTCCGGCGAGAAACGCTGTACCAGGGGTTTCAGAACGACCAGGACGTCCGGCAGGCCAACGCCTCGGCGCAAGACTTTGCCCGTGACCCTGGAGGGAATGTACACGCGATCAAGGGCGAGCGAGAATTCGATGGGCTGGCCCTCGATGA
>CAYXFI010000260.1:0-5894 GCA_964464205.1 uncultured Cytophagia bacterium | reverse complement strand
GCCTTGGTCTGCGCACGCTTGAACTGCGTCAAGAACCCGATCAGTGGGGCAAGAGCTTCGAATTCGTGATCAACGGGGTGCCGATTTTCGCGAAAGGGGGCAACTGGATCCCGGCCGACAACTTCCTCAATCGGGTCACGCCGGAAAAATACCGCTGGCTGCTGGAGTCCTGCCGCCACGCCAACATGAACATGTTGCGTGTCTGGGGCGGCGGCGCCTACGAGAGCGACCTGTTCTACGATCTGTGCGACGAGCTCGGTCTCCTGGTGTGGCAGGATTTCATGTTCGCGTGCTCGCTGTACCCGGGGGACAAGGAGTTTCTGGAAAACGTCCGGCAGGAAGCGATCGACAACGTCAGGCGGCTGCGGAATCACCCGTCAATCGTGCTCTGGTGCGGCAACAACGAGGTAGAAACAGCCTGGTTCAACTGGGGCTGGAAGGATCGCTACCCGCAGTCGTGCTGGGAGGACTACAAGGCCCTGTTCCACGGAGTGTTGCCGGAGGTGGTGCGTAAGTACGACCCCCAGCGGCCGTACTGGCCAAGCTCGCCGAGCTCAAATCTGGAGGACAGACCGCAGTCGCAGCGCATGGGCGACGTGCACTACTGGATGGTGTGGCACGGCGGGCTTCCTTTTGAGGCCTACCTCAACCAGTACCCGCGGTTCATGAGCGAGTACGGGTTCCAATCATTCCCGTTGTTCGAGACCGTGAAAGCCTTCACCGAGCCTCAAGATTGGGACATCGAATCGCCGGTGATGACGGTGCACCAGAAGCACCCGCGCGGCAACCGATTGATCCGGGAGTACATGGAGCGGGATTGGCCGGTGCCGCGTCGCTTTGAGGATTTCCTCGTGATGAGTCAGATCCTGCAGGCCGAGGGTATCAAAATGGCGGCTGAACACTTACGGCGGATCAAGCCGAGGTGCATGGGATCTCTGTACTGGCAGATCGACGACTGCTGGCCAGTGGCCTCGTGGAGCAGTATCGACTATTTCTGCCGCTGGAAGGCTCTCCACTACTACGCCCGGCGTTTCTACGCACCCATTCTGGTGAGCCCGTACGCAAAGGGCGATTCCGTGCGGATTTTCGTGGTGAATGACCTGCTCGAGCCGTTCGAGGGTCAGCTCCGAACGACTCTGTACGATTTCGGTGGCAGGGCGGTTCGTGAAGATGTGGTCCCTGTCCGTGCGCCGGCGAACGCGAGTCGGGAGGTAGCCCGCTACGAGATCGCTTCCCTTCTGATCGACGCGGATCCCAAGCGGTCGGTGCTTTTGTGCGAGCTCTCGCGGAACGGCGAGAGCGTTAGCACCAACACTGTGCTGTTCGCCAAGCCCAAGGAACTTCTACTGCCTCCGGCCCAGCTCAAGTTTGAAGTGGCAGGCACGGCGGACGGACCACGGGTGAGAGTTTGGTCCTCGGTTTTCGCCAAGGACGTGTTCCTGCTGGCTCCTGGCTTTGAAGGCCGGTTCACGGACAATTTCTTCGATCTGCTCCCCGGGCGGCCGGTGGAGGTGCGATTCGTCCCGCGCGGAGCTGGACCGCGCGATCTCAATGAGTTTCGCAAAGCGCTCGTGGTTCGGTCCCTGGTCGATCTGCGGTGAAGAGCGTCTGATTTCGGCTAGGCAGGACGGTGGCAAGTCCAGGTTTTTCACGACGGGTCTTGCGATCGATTGACTGAGCTTCACAGTTCTGGGCGAATGGCAGGCAGGGGCGTTCAACACCCAATCGGCTGGATTGGGCCCTTGACAACGCGCTGCGGGGTTGCTAACTTGGATTTGCAGTAGAGGCGGCGCGTGCTGAGCTGAGGTGTAGGCATGTTGGGAAGCCAGACAGAAGTCATCAAACTCACGTACGAGGACTACCGTCAGCTTCCGGATGACGGCAAGAGGTACGAGATCATCGAGGGAGAGCTGTACGTGACACCGTCGCCGACGACCCAGCACCAGCGAGTTGTGTTCGAGCTTGCCAAGTGGTTGGACAGCTTTGTCCGCGGCCGCAGTCTCGGGGAAGTTCTCATCGCTCCACTTGACGTGGTTCTCTCGGAGCACACGGTCGTCCAACCGGATATTGTGTTCGTGTCGGCGGAGCGTCTCGACCGGGTGAGGGAGAACGGCATTTTCGGCGCCCCGGACCTGGTAGTAGAGGTGGTTTCGGCGTCCACGCGAGAGAGGGATGCGGGGTTGAAGAAGCGACTGTACTTGCGCTCCGGTGTAGTCGAGTACTGGCTGGTGGATCCGGAAGAAGGGACTTTGACCGTCGTGCGAGCGGGAGCGGAGCGGACCTACCGCGGGGGAAAGATTCACCTCGAGGACTCACTGTTCGAGGGAATGGAGCTCGATCTGGCCGCGTTGTTCGCCCGGTGAACCCTTCGCCCGGAATCCCTATCGGGGGCGTGTGGCGAAGCTCATCCGGCCCGGCAAGCCAACCCGATTCCTGACCTGGCGACGGAGATCGTCCCCCAAGTGCTGGTGAGGTGTCGCGAATCGTCAGACGATTTCAATTCACGTAGAGACGCAGGGGCGCAGAGCCACTCGCGAACCGAAGGCGGGCTCCAGGGGAGAATCAGGTTGCGGTGACTTTCGGTGCGAACCGGGCGAGGGGAAAGCAGCCGCGGATGACCTGTCTTTCAACAAAGTGAACTTGGAGGGACGCGCTCCTGCGCGTCCTGCGGGCTTCGGCCCGCCATGCGGGCCGAAGGTCCGACTGGAGCCGGAACCTCCAGGGCCCAGGGACGCGGGCAGGACGGCCGTAGGTGGGACGAGAGCCCGGCCCTCCACTCCGCGCGCTCTGCGTGAGAGCCCGTTGAAGGGTTGGATGGCCCCCCTCGAACTCACGGCCTGGATGCTCAAATCAACTCGACGTTCGCATCCCTTTTCCAAACAAGACTGCCGCCGACGAAAGTCGCCACAGGCTGCAGAGCTTCGTCGAACACGACGATATCCGCAGCGAATCCCGCCCTGAGTTGTCCGTAGCGGTCGCCCAGGCCGATGACGCGGGCTGGATTGATGCTGCAGATTTGCGCTGCTTCGAGGAGGCTGAAGCCGAGCCTCTTTACAAGATTGCGCAGGCCGTCGGACAGCGTAGTCGCTGTTCCGACGAGCACCCCGCTGTCCACAAGCCGGCAGCTTCCGTCCGGCCAGATGCAGTAGATGCGACCGTCGGTCATCCGGTAGGTCCCGCCCTTCAGTCCCGCCCCGCGCATGCCGTCGGTGACGCCGACGAGTCGTCGAATGCCGGCTTTCTCCCGGGCCAACCGGATTTTCTCCGGGGGCACGTGCACCAGGTCGAGGATCAACTCCAATGTCAATTCGGGGCTTTCCAGGCAGAAGGAGGCCGTGTCGGGAAGGTGTGGCTCGCGGTCGCGCTTCGGCAGGGCGTTGGGCCAGTGGCACACGTGCGTGGCGCCGGCGCGGATAGCCCGACGGATCTGCTCGCGCGTCGCAGCCGAGTGGCCGATGGACGCCACGACGCCAGACTCCCGTAGTTTGGCGATCAGCGCTTCGCTACCCGGGAGCTCCGGCGAAAGGGTCATGATGCGTAGCAGATCGCGTCCGCGTTCGAGCAACTCGTCATCCTCCCGCGGATCCGGAGGGCGCAGGAAGTCCGGATCCATGCCGCGGGCCATGGCCGGATTGATGTGCGGACCCTCGCAGTGTACGCCCAGGAGACGCGCCGCGCGAGAGGCTTTCTCCGCTGCGGCCCTCGCGTGGCCGAAGAAGTTCAGGTACTCCTCGTGCGTGGCGGACGCGAGCGCGGGGACGATCCCCGTGAGGCCGTGGCGCGGCGCAGCTTCGAGCATTGCCTGGATGCCTTCTTCCGAAGCGGGGTCGCCGTGCTCCAGCCCGTGCAGGTGAAGATCGATCAGTCCGGGGACGAGGTAGCCCGGCCGGTAGTCGAGCGTTGTTTCAGCAACCGGAGGAGCCCCTTCACCCAGGTCGACGATGTTTTCCCCGCGGATGAGAATCCAGCCGTCCGGCAACAGTCGGTCCGGCGTCACGACCTGGCCGCGGAGCAGGATTTCAGCGGTCACCGATCTGCCTCACCGGTGGTACGGTTCGGCGTAGCCGTTCTCCAGCATCCAGTCGTTGACGTTCAAGTAGGTGCCGTCCGGCTGGAGGACCCAGATCTCGGCGATCCAGCGGCCGTACTTGCCCTTGCGGTCCTTGAAGGTGCGGACGATCACGTCCTTGTCGAGGATGAGCTGCCGCAGGGCGTCGCGCGAGCGGATGCCGGCGTCGTGCTCGTCGCCGCGGATTTCGGGCGCGTTGATCCGCGCCAGGCGAATCGTCTGTTGCCTCAGGTCAGCGTAGAGGCCCAGGTCGAAATCCACGGTGCAGGTGTCGCCGTCGTAGACGCGGACGACGTGAGCGCGGTAGTGGTACAGGCGATCTTCCATGCGCGGACCTCCGTGGCTTGTGCTCGGAATCGGACGAACCCCGAATCGGGTGAACGAATCCTCATCGCGAAGACCGGGCGCGATTGGGGAGATCTCGCCTCCCGAGGAGTGATCCTGCGAGAATTGCGGAAGACTCTAACAAACCGCAGGGACGCAACGAATGCAGGGAGTTTCCCGGAAATGCCAACCGATCTCTCTTCGGGAGTAGCTGAGCAAGCTGCACAAAGCGATCCGGCTTCGTTGCGCAGATTCCGTCAGGTTCCAGAATCCCACGCGGGCGCACAGTTGCGCTCGTGGTTCGTTTTGGCTTGAGCGAATCTGAACTTTGGCGAGTGCCGTGGCAAAAGATGCTTTCGACTGCCTCGGCGCCAGGCTCCCCGTCCCCTGCGTCGCTGCGGTTGCGAAGTCAGGTGAAGTCAGACACTTCGCACTCCACTCCGTAGGAAGTCAGGGACTTCGCACTCCGGCAGTTCCCGAGCGAAATCAGAGATTTCGCACTCCAACACGTCCCGGGCGAAGTCAGAGACTTCGCACTCCGGTACCGCGGAAGTCATGCGAAGTCACAGACTTCGCACTCCGGGATTATTCCCACCATTCGATTCGGGACGGGAGGTTGTGCTCAAAATCCGGCTCGCAGATGCGCCAGCGCACGTCGGCGACCCTGGCGGCCTTCCAACGACGGTCGTCGAAGTCGACTTTCACCCAACCGGCGTTGGAACGCACCGATGTCCGCCACGACTCATCGGTAAGCACCGTCTGCGTCGTTCCGTCCGCGAATTTCACCCACAGGTACAGGTTGCCGCTGGCCACGTCGTTCGGATCGTAGTTCGCCGCTTCGAACGCTAGAACGTTCCGGCCTCGCCGTAAGAGCGTGGTGACGTCCCACGTCCGGATCCGCTGCTTTTCCACCCGTATCGACAAGCACGGGCGAGCGTACACTTCCCCGACCAGCTTGCCGTTCACGAACACGCGCAGGTGGTCGTTGCCGATGGCCTGGAGAATCGCTTTCTCCACGGGCTTCGAGAGGGTGAACGCTTTGCGCGCGTAGATCGACGCGCCCTCCGTCTGCGCGTCCGGATCAGTGATGAACTGTGAGCGCAGCTCTGCCTTCGGGGGCACCACACCCCGGCGCAACTGTTCTGCGGCCACCTTCAGGTACGTCGCCTGTCTGTCGAATAGCTCCAACACGTAGCCGAGATTGGCCGGCAGGTTGGTGCGGAGCCACAGGCTGTTGTACTGTTGCTCAAGCTCCTTCACGCGAGTTGCCAACGACTCGCACTGGTCGGCGAGCATCGAGAGGAACGCAGAGTCCGTCGAATCGAGGAGACCGCGGCGGAGTTGCTCCACTTTCAGGCTGACGTCCGCTCGGTCCCCGATCCACCCGAAAAGCCGGGCGGCCAAACGGAGGTATTCCAGGTGTTCGACGTTCCGTTTGACCTGGCCCCGTCCCCCTTCGATCAGCCGTTCCACCGTCACGGCGGTCTCCGGGAGTTGAAAC
>CAYXFI010000259.1:0-5900 GCA_964464205.1 uncultured Cytophagia bacterium | reverse complement strand
AGGACCGATAAGGTGAGGGAGCGTGCCGCCAGCCGCGCTCTCCCCGGAGCCAGCCGGTGCTGCGCGTTCTACTCTCGCGGAGGAACGGGGGCCCTGCCGGTCCCGTTGGGGGAAACATCCCTAGTTGGATCTTTCACTCCGCTTCGCGGGGAAGTGCCCTACCACCGCCCCGGGGAAATCGTACACCCGGGAAGTCACACCAAGGCATGATTGGGAATCTGCTGGCACCGGGGCACAATTCGGCGACCAAGCCGCCCCGAGGATTCCGGGCGCCGCGCAGGTCCGCCGCTACCTCAAGCCCGGCGTAAGCCCGGCCATTCCCTCGGTCGTTTTGCGATGCCCCCTGCCCGACAGGCAAGCCGAGACGGAGCTCCGAGCGAACGGATTCCCCACCGCTCACGCGCTCACCTCGCCCGAGGCGCGAGCTCCACTGCCGCTTGGGAACCCGAGGTGCCAGCCCGCGGCTCAGAAGCCGCCGTCACCGGCCTCGTGGGTCGACGAGCGCTGCTGCTACACCCCACGGACCAGCCCACCCCCCATTGCCGCGCTACGCGCCGCAGCGCGCTGGCGGTTCAGGTAGGCAGGCGGGTCCGACTGCGACCCTCGTCAGAAGAGTCGCCCGCGCTTGCGGAGAAAGGTCGGTACTTCCAGGTCGTCCTCGCGCACGATCGGTATTTCGTCTTCTCGCTTACGTTCCTCCTGTCCGTGCGACCCGTTCCCCTGCACCTTGCGCTCGTTGCCGCGCCGGCGGTAAGCGGGGATTTCGTAGGGATCCACTCCGGGGATGTTCACTTCAGGCAGATCCACCGTCTGCGACCGCAGCAGGGCACTGCGTCGGCCGTTCCGGCTGAAGCCTGTAGCGATCACGGTGACGCGCACCTGATCGCCCATTTGCTCGTCAATCACCGCCCCGAAGATGATGTTCGCGTCCGAGCCCGCCGCCTCGAACACCAGGCTGGTGGCCTCGTTCACCTCGTGCAGGCTCAGGTCGGGTCCACCGGTGATGTTCACCAGCACGCCGAGGGCCCCGGCGATGGACACTTCGTCCAGCAGGGGGCTGTGCAGCGCCTTTTCCGTTGCTTCCACAGCGCGGTTCTCGCCGCTCGCCACCGCGGAGCCCATCAAGGCATCGCCCATCTCCGCCATGACCGTGCGCACGTCTGCGAAGTCCAGATTGATCAGCCCGGGCACGCTAATGAGGTCCGAGATCCCCCGCGTGGCCTGCAACAGCACGTCGTCCGCGAGACGGAAGGCCTCCACCAGGGGCGTTTTGCGATCCACGATCTGCAGCAGGCGCTGGTTCGGGATCGTGATCAGGGTGTCCACGCGTTCCTTCAGCTCCTCAATCCCTTCTTCAGCCCGCTGCATCCGCTTAGGCCCCTCGAAGAGGAAGGGCTTGGTGACGATCGCCACCGTCAAAGCCCCCAGGTCCTTGGCCACCTCGGCCACGATGGGGCTGGCACCGGTGCCCGTTCCCCCGCCCATGCCTGCGGTCACGAACACCATGTCGGCTTCCTGGAGGGCGTTCACCACCGCCTCTTTGTCCTCTTCGATCGATCTCCTGCCGACCTCGGGATCCGCCCCGGCGCCCAGGCCCTTGGTCGTGTTGCGCCCGATCTGCACCTTGATGGGCGCTTTGGATGTGGACAACGATTGCAGGTCCGTGTTGATCGCCACAAAATCGACCCCCGTAAGCCCGGCTTCGATCATCCGGTTCACCGCATTCGTTCCGGCTCCGCCCACACCCACGACCTTCATGCGCGCCGGAGGCACGCTTCGCTCGTCGAAACTCAGTCGCAGGTTCATTAGTCCACCCTTTCGTTTGGTGAACATCCGTCGCTCCCCGTGGCTTGGTTCTCCGGTCCGTTCAGCTCACTCGTTCCACCAAAGCCAGCTGGTCCGATTCACGTCAGTCCCAGCCACTTCTTCATCTTGTCGATGATGGCCTCGAAGAGGCCGGCCTCACCCCCTCCGTGTCCGAAATCAGCCTCTCCCTGCTGCAACCCGTAGAGCACCAGACCGACGCCGGTGGCGTGAATGGGACTCCGAGCCTCCTCCGTCAACCCTCCGAGCTCGACCGGCACGCCGAGCCGCACCTGGGTGTTGAAGATCTCCTCGGCGAGCTCCAGGGTGCCATCCAGGAGCGACCCGCCGCCGGTCAACACCACGCCCCCGTTCATCAGTCCGGCGAACTCCGAGCGTTTCACCTCCTCGTACGCAAGTCCCAGAATTTCCTCCATCCGAGGCTGGATGATGTCCACGAGCAACGCTTTGGAGACCTTGCGCGGGGCGCGTCCACCGATCCCCGGCACCTCGATCACCTGCTTGTCGTCTTCGGGCCGGTGCACCGCGCAGCCGTGCTGAATCTTGATCTCCTCGGCCTGTTCCACCGGCGTCCGCAAGCCAATGGCAATGTCGTTGGTCACGTTGCGGCCGCCGAGCGCCACCACACCGGTGTGTCGAATGCAGCCCTGGTAGAACATCGCGATGTCCGTGGTGCCTCCACCCAGGTCGATCAGTACGACGCCGAGCTCTTTCTCGTCTTCGGTCAACACCGCGTAGCTCGAGGCAAGAGGTTCGAGCACCAAATCCCTAACCCGGAGCCCCGCCCTTTCGATGCTCCGGTAGATATTCTGGGCCGACGTGACGGCCCCAGTCACGATGTGCACCTCGGCCTCGAGGCGGACGCCGGCCATCCCGATCGGGTCCTTGATGCCTCGCTGGTCGTCCACGATGAATTCCTGCGGCAGAATGTGGATGATCTCCCGATCGATCGGCAGGGCCACCGCTTTGGCGGCATCGATCACCCGCCGCACGTCGTCTTCGGTGATCTCGTTGTTTGGCCCGGCCACTGCTACCACGCCCCGCCCGTTGATGCTTCGGATGTGATCTCCGGCGATCCCCGCGTACACGGAGTCAACGTGGATGCCGGCCATCTGCTCGGCCTCGGCCACCGCCCGCACGATCGATTGCACGGTTTTCTCCAAATTCACCACCACGCCCCGGCGCAGCCCCTCCGAGGGCGCCGTGCTGATCCCGACAATCTTCAATTCACCGTCGTCCGCCACCTCGCCGATCACTACCCCGATTTTCGTGGTGCCGATGTCGAGACCGGTCACGTAGCTAGGCATGATCTCGCCTCCCCATCTCTCCACAACAACCCGTCGGACAACCTCCCGAGCCGGTCGAAGTCGTAGGTACGCTTTCCCAGAGGCATCTCAGGACCGCCGCCAGCAAGGGGCATCAGGGCAGGCCCGGTTCCCTGTACCGCACCACCAACTGAGACGCAAACCGGAGGTCCAGTCGCTCGACCCGCGAAAGATCCTCCTGCTTTTCCAGCACGGGCAGCGCCCTGGCGAGCAACACCAATCGCTCCTTGAGAGAGTCCGGACCGAGCACGACCGGCAGCGCGTTGCCAACCAGGTAAGCGATCCAACCGGCGCCGTCCGTGTAGTGGAGCTCGGAAATTCTCCCGTACAGCGCGTAATGGCTCCTTCGCAACCGATCCAGCGCCCCCAACGCAGTCTGGAGCGTCCCCCGGTCAGCGGGGTCCACGCCGGTGATCACTGGCAGATCTTTGGGTCCGGGCAATTGCTCGAGCGGCACGCTTTCGCCAGAGGCGTCGAGCGCGAACACCTCAGGGCCAGCGAGCAGGGCCACGGGACGGTCCATTTTCACCTGAACCACCCCCACAGTGTCCTGCGCCCCACCCGCGAGGGAGTCGCGCGAGCCCACCAGAACGGGCAACTGGAAACCCTGCCCCTCGCTGAACCACACGTAGGTCTGGAGTGCGACGAGGAGAAGCAGGGAGGAAAAGAATACCCGCTTCCCCCAGCGGTCCAGCTCAAGCCTGAGCACGTTCGCATCCATGCCTCACACCACTCCTTCCATCTTTCGATCCGGCGTCCTGCCGGGCCTGTTCTCGCAGCCGCGAGGCCGGCAAGCCTGCGAGGAAGCGCGGCTGACTAACACACAGCCGGAGAGACCAAGAGGCTCCGCGCAAAAGACGATCTCCGCCGCCACGAGAACCGACCTGTGGCCAAATCAACCCAGGCTTCCTTTTCCTCAAACCACGCGCAGGGACGCGGCCCTACCGCCTCCCGCCATGGTCACCACGCGAGCAGCTCCTCCGCGGCGACACCGAAGCCCACGAAGCGTACTTCCGGCTCAAGTAGCACGCCGAACTGCTCGTAGACCCGCCGCCGCACCTCACGGATCAGCCACAGCACGTCTTCCGCCGTGGCTCCGCCCAGGTTCACGATGAAATTCGCGTGCTTTTCCGAAACCTGCGCTCCACCACGCCGAAGCCCCTTCAGTCCGCACGCTTCGATCAACCTCCCCGCGTAATCTCCCTCCGGCCGTTTGAAAACGCTGCCGCACGAGGGGTACTCGAGGGGCTGTTTCTCAGCTCGCCTCGTCCGGATCTCCTGTGCGCGCTGGCGGAGTACCTGCGGGTCGCCTGGCTCCAGGCGAACCCGAGCCGAAACGATCACGCCACCCTGGGGATCAAGGCCGCGCCGGTACCCGTAGTCGATTCGTTCACGCGGCAGGGTTCGAACATCGCCCTCCGGTGTCAGGACATCGATGTCGATAGCCAGGTCAAAAAACTCCGTCCCGAAGGCACCCGCGTTCATCACTGCGGCGCCTCCCACCGTGCCGGGAATCCCTGCGAGAGATTCCAGACCCGCCAACCCTGCCCCGCAGGCGGTCTCCACGAGCGCCTGCAGCTCGGCCCCTGCTCCCGCACGAATCTCGGTGCCGCGGATCTCAATTCGCCCGCAGCACCTGCGAAGGCTCAGCACTACGCCCCGGTACCCCCTGTCACTCACAAGCAGGTTCGCGCCGCCCCCGATCACAAAGAGGGAAACGCCCGCTGAGCGGCAGAACTGCACCAGCCAGCGCACGTCCTCAAGAGAATCCGGAGCAGCGTAGACCGTTGCCGGGCCCCCAATCCGGTAGACCGTGTGCTCCGACAGCGGTTCGTCCCGCTTCGCTGCGGAGCCCAGTCTCGCTAGGATCGCATCCGACCAGTCCAGCCCGGGCATCAACAGTCCCCCTTCGCAAGGTGGAGGATTCGTCCTGCGATTTCCTCCGCCGCCCGGGGACGAGCCAGGGAACGGGCCGCCTCGGCCATCTGACGCAAACGCCCCGGCTGGGCAAGCAACTTCTGGAGAACATCCAGGAGCGCTTCCGGGGTCAACTCCCGTTCGGGGATCATCACCGCAGCGCCTCGCTCGGAAAACGTCCGCGCGTTGTGGGACTGATGATCTTCCGCCGCGAAGGGATACGGAATGAGCACGCTCGGCACGCCCAGGGCGGACAATTCCGCCAGCGTGGTGGCCCCGGCCCGACACACGGCCAGATCGCAAGCGCTGTACGCGGCGCCCATGTCGTCAATGAAGGGCAGGAGCCGCACTCGTTCGCTCGGCAGCCCTGCTTTCGACACCGAACGCTGCATCTCCTCGAATTGGGAGCGACCGGTAGCCCACAGCAGTTGGGCTTCGGTCTTCGCCAACAGTTCCGGCGCCATTCCGGCCACCGCAAGGTTGATGGCCCGCGCGCCCTGGCTCCCACCGAAAACGAGCACGACAGGCCCATCGGGCCGAAGTCCGAAAGCCCGTCGGGCCTTCCCTTTCTCCATCCTCTGCAGCTCGACCCGAACCGGATTCCCAACCACCCTGCCCCGCTCCGGTTTGGCCAGATACGGCAAGGATTCCTCGAAGCTCAGGTACACCTCCCGGGCCCACCGGCTCAGCACGCGGGTCACCAGGCCGGGGTAGCTGTTTTGCTCCTGCAGAACCAGCGGCTTGCCCAGTAAGAGGGCCGCCACCGCCGCAGGGGCACTGCTGTACCCGCCGGTGCCAACCACCGCGTGGGGCCGGAAGCGCGCCAGCCAGCGC
>CAYXFI010000258.1:0-5908 GCA_964464205.1 uncultured Cytophagia bacterium | reverse complement strand
GCGCCAGCGGCTGGAGAACCTACAAGCCCCGGGCAAAACGCAACCGCGACAGCCGACCGTGCGACACAGCTTTCCACCCGCACCCCTCCGCGGGCTCGCCGAGCCAAGCATCGAAGCACCGCGAAGGCTCCCCCCGAGCCACCGCGCTCACCGATCTCCGCCCTCGAAGCGAACGACTCGTCTCTCGGTCGATCCGGCGGGCAAAATCCGAAGATGCCTGAGCTCCTTCCATTTCCCGAGGTCGGGATCCCCCACCCGAACCGTGTAGGTCCCGGGACGGAACACTTTCGGTCGAAAGCTTCTCCCCTGGGCCCGCACCGTGTACACGATCTCGCGCGAACCCTGGTCGATCACCTGAATCACCGGGTCAACGAGGCCTTCCACCTCAATCGTCGGCAGGTAACCCGCGATCTCCCCGTCGTAGTTGTCGAGTTGATGGAACGTGACGGGCCAGCCGGGATACGGCTTACCGCCCTTTCGCGGATCGGCCCAGCGCGGCCAGTTCTCGAACGTGATCTCGCGGGTTTCCCGATTCATCCGCACGATCCCGTAACCGGGAGAAAGATCGTAGAGCACCGCAGGCTCACGCCCCCACTTCCGCGGGTTCGCCACCGCGATCACGGTCATTTTGTTCCCGAAGCCGTCCTCGTAGTCGCCCGTGTAGCGCGGGGCACCGGGCTTCCTGTTCTTCCCCGGGAACTTCGGGAACCACCTTCGCGGCCAGGCATTGGCCACGGACGGCACGCACAGCGCGTAACCGGCATCGCGCCAGTTGTCGATCCCGTACTGAATGGTGCTGCCCAGGTGCTGATCTCCAGCCACGTGGGAAGCGAACGCTTTGCGCATACGCCGCAGAGCCCGGTTCCTCCCCGACGGCGGCCAGCCGTCCGAGTCCATGTCGGCTACCGGGAGATCGTTCTCCGGGTATTCACCCGGTTCCAGGATCGGGAGCGTGGGAACCACAGCGTCGCTTTTGCTGCCTGCAGGAAGCGTAGCCAGGTTCGTGAAGATGGTTTGCGACAGCACCACTTTCATCCACGTTCCGTGACTCCAGTCGGCGGCCCAGTCCTCCAGAAACTTGAGCTGCCGGTCCCCCAGAAGTTTCGCACCCGGGACGTCGGATTCCTTCTTCGGGTCGAAGTCTCGATTCTGCGCCCACCCGTTCCAGACCTTCGCTTTGGGCAACAGCGGCTTGGGAGCCGACTTGAACTTGCGGTCCTCGAGGACCGCAAAGCTCACGCCCCCGTAGTTCAGCTCGCAGAAGTACACGCCAATCCCCCGTTTGACCGGCTTCGGATCGTAGGGATCGGGGAGATGGCTGGTCTGCGTCCGCTGGACCATGTTCACAAAGCGAGCCGAGTACTTGTAGCCGCCGGTGTCCTGAGCCCTCGCACCGGTCAGGCCCGGATCCGTGGCTTTGCCTTCACAGCCCCAGAGGTTCCCGTGGAACACATCGTGATCGTCCGGAATCACCACCGCGGGGATGTCTTTGGTCAGGTCGCAGTAGGCCCAGCACCAGAGGAACCACTTGTACAGGTAGTCCAAAAACAGGTGCTGGACGTCCGCAGCCGTAGGACTGCCTCCCTCGTAGATTTGGTCGCCGCTGAAGAACAACAGATCGGGCTGGTGGGCCTTCACGTGCTCCACAATCTCCGTGTGCGGGAAGAAGATCCCGCGATCGTACGTGAAATACCCTGCGTCGATGCCGCCCCAGCGCCCCGGCTCCGCGAGTGACGTGTTGCGGTTGCCCGTGAACGCCGCGAGCACGAACTCGCTCTTCTCCACCGGGCTGTGCCGGATGATGCCCCCGCGCGTGTACTGGCGTACCCGTCCTTCGGCCACGGGCAAGCTGTACACCACCCGGTAGGCGGCGTCCTTCTCCTCGTTCCAACCCTCCACGCGAAAGGTGGCCGTGTAGCTCGGCGTGTCGATCCGAGCCTCCTGAACCGTCCGCCACTCGGAGTTGTACCGGACCTGCAGTGAGACCGTTTGCGGATCTTCCGGGCCCACCGGCATCATCTGCGCCGTCAGTTTGAGCACGCCCCGACTCAGGGTGTACAGCGTGCTGAGAATTGGCCCGCACAGATCGCCGGGGTGCGACTCGAACTTTCCGCCCGAAACCTGCCAATCCTCGAATTGCCACTGCGCCACAGACCACTCTTCCCCGGGATGCGCCACCAGTGCCACGTTCCCGACCAGTCGGCTGGCGGCCACACCGGACAGCTCCACTCGTCCCACTTCCTGGCCCGAACCGACGGATCTCGCCGTTAGCACGAGACGGAAGTCGCTCGCTTCCGGAGCAGCCTGCAGCACCAGCTCCATCGCGCCGGATCCGGGACTGTCAAAGCTTTCGGACTGCGCCAGGATCGGGTAGCCTTCGCGCTCCATGTCGCGAAAGACAAGCCTGCCCGGCGATTCGTAGAGGGCAAGCAGCCCCGCGAGGGGGCCCCAGCTGTGGTGGATCAGGGCTGCGGCGCGGTAGTCGAGCTTGCCGTGCCCCGCTCCGATCAGGAAGCCCGCCGCCGCGCCCGCGCTGAACGCATCCCAGTTCGGGTTCACTGAAAGCTTCACCCTCATTTCGAAACCGTCGCGACCCGTACCCAGCCTGCGGGTCAACAGGTGAAGCGTCCGGTACTTCCAGCGAGCGTTGGTGTTCACGCAGACGATCTGCCCTGACTCCAGACGCCAGTCCTGCAATCGATTGGCCCAGTACTCCGGCCCGATCCACACACGCGTCGCGGTCCTGGGAAAGCTGCTGCGAAAAACGGTCTCTTCGGCCTTCTTCCCACAGCTTTCTGCGAAGAACAGCAAGCTTGCCACGGCAACTACGGAAAGCGCGTTTCGTCGCCACATGGCTCCCTCCACACCTGACTACCGTTGCGGATTCGCCCCGGCCGTCTCAAGGTATTCGACGTACGGCGCGAACTCGCTCTTCTCGGCGGCGCACTCGCGCACCATCTCCAGCACCCGGCGCCAGCCCTCTTCGAAACGTCTGACCTCTTCCTCGGCACGTTCCGGCCAGAGACTGATGGCCAGTCCAGTCTGACCGGTCCTCACCACAACGTCGTTCGAGTAGCGGGATCGATCCCAGCCCGCACCTGCCAGGAAGTTCATGAAATCCCGCAACCGCCGCAACTTGCCCTTCATGCCCGAGAGCCGTTCCACCGGCACTTCCGGAAAATGAATTTCGACCTCAACCTTTTCCCTTACGTCGAACCCGCGCGTACGGACGCGAACCTCCAGTTCTTCGGGATCGAAATACCAACAGTCCTCGTCGTGCTCTCCCTCGGCCCGTCGCAACTCCTCACCGTTGACGCGGACCCGCGTGGGCGGCAGCCTCAGCGGAAAACGCAACTCGTAGCTGCGCTCGCGCGGCATTCCGGGACACTCTCCCTCCACAGGGTCGATCACCACCCGAAGCGCGCCGCCCGGCTCTTGCTCGAAACCCACGCGCGTCCAGGTGAACTCGCCTTGCAGGTAGCCGAGGTCGTCGCCCGCGTCGTCGTAGACGGCGGTGGAACCCTCGCGGCCGGGGAAAATGGTGAGGATCAGGGGGTCGATCGGTTTCTCCCCGATGCGGCGCATTCTCGGCTGCATCGGGACGATCGCGCCTTCGCGCACGTACACGGGTACCTCGTCGAGCGCAAAGGTGCGTTCGTGCGTCCGGTCGCCCTCCAGCACAGTCCCGGTGAACCACTCCACCCAGCGTCCCGGAGGCAGCCACACTTTCTTCCGGACGAGGAGGTGCCCCCGCGGCCGCCGGGCCGTCACCGGAGCCACCAACATGTCGTCCCCGAAGAAGTAGTGATCCCGGTGGCGGTACGCCTCCTCGAGCTCGGGATGTTCGTGGTACAGCGGTCGGCAGAGCGAGACGCCCGTTTCGTAGGTCCTCCGCGCTGCAGTGTAAGTGTAGGGAAACAGGGCTTCCCGCAGCAGAACGACTTCCCGCATTGCCCGGTAGTACGGCAGAGGGTAGGCCCAGATGCGGCGTTCCAGATCCGGGTCCTTCGTGCAATGGGTGCGCAGAACCGGGCTGAAGGCCCCGAATTGCACCCACCGGGTGAATCTTTCGGGATCGTCTTTCCCGTAGATGTGCCCCCCGATGTCGTGGCTCCAGTACGAGAAACAGACGTTCGCCGCCGTGGCCGTGAAGTACGGCTGGTACGCGAGGGACCGCCAGGAAATCACCGCGTCGCCCGAGAAACCGATCGGGTAGCGATGGTTGCCGAGGCCGCCGTAGCGGTGGAAAATCACCGGGCGCTTCTCACCGCGCCGCTCCATGTCGGTGAAGAACACGTAGTTCAGGTAGAACACGGGATTGACTCCCGGGATGCGCGTCGTGGACCACTGCTGCCAGTCCAGCCACCAGAAGTCCACGCCCTGCTTCTCCATCGGGTGGAGCACGATCTTCATCAGGTGTTCGGCAAAGTGCCGGTCCACGATGTCGAAGGGCACGTATTTGCGGGTGCGTGGATCGACTCCCATCGCCCGGGCCATCTCCGGGTACTTCTCCTCGTGCGGCTGGATGCCCGACGCCGGGTGGAGATTCAGGCTGACCTTCAGCCCACTGGCCTTTGCCCACCGGAGAAACGCCTCCGGGTCCGGGAAGTAGTTTCGGTTCCAGGTGAAACCGGTCCAGCCCGCGGGTTGGCCTGCCTGATCCCGCACTTTCTTACCGTTCCGGAACCACTCCGGACGCGAGGTGATGTGCCAGTCCATGTCGATCACCAGCACGTCCAGCGGCAGACCGTACTCCTCGAACTCCCGCACGAGCTGGCGAAACTCCACGTCCGTGTACTCCCAGTAGCGCGACCACCAGTAGCCGAACACGAACTTCGGCGGGATCGGCACCCGGCCGGCGAGGCGGACGAAGTCGGCGAGCGCCGCTTTGAAGTCCAGGCCGTAGCAGAAAAGCACGTAGTCCTGATGCGGCTTTTGCGGCCGTGGCGTAACCCACGGCCAGTCGGAATCCTCGAACACCGGGCGGCCGGTGTCGTCGATCAGCGCCCAACCTTCCCGCGAAATGAGCCCCTGGCCCAGATCCAACTTCCTCCCCGACAGGATGTGACGATCCCCATCGCAGTTGTCCAAGGTCATCGCCGTACCGCCCAGGTTGCGGCGATTGGGCTTGCCCGGCCACCAGCGCCCCCGCAGTCCGCCAGTATCAAAGTCGACGCGCAGATTGTCTCGTCCGAAACTGCCGCTGCCTTCTCGGTAACGGAGCGTGAGCGCTCCGGTGCGGACGATCAGCCATCCCCTTCGACGCCCAACGTGGAACGCCGGGACAGGGAGCCTGCGATTGACGAAAACCAGGGTGGCTCGATCTTCGAACCGGCCGTCCTCGCTCCACTCCATCCGCACCACCCTGGGAGTGAGCACTGTGAAACGGGCCTCGCCCGAAACCACCACCGCCTGAGGATCTGCAACAGGATTCCAGCCTTCCGCGTGCCTCGCTTCCATTCTGGCCTACTCCGGTCTCCGTGTTCCGTCCCAGCGTGCACCTGTTTCGGATCGGGGGAAAAGTACGTCACAAGTGTATGCCGAACAAGGACAAACCACCGGTCGCTTCAGTCCCTGCGAAAAGTCAGATTGGCGACCGGACGCTGTGCCGGCGCTACATTCCATTCGATCACGGGCTGTTCCGGGGTCAGCGTACGGCTGCCCTGCCTGCTCCAGTCGAGGAACCGCGGCCGCCAGGCCTCGTCGAGCTGAAACAGGCGGATGATCTTGCGCAGCTCCACACGGAACGGCCCCTCTCCTCGAGCCTCCAGCCGCAGCCGCTGCAGGCGGTCGATCGTCCAGCCGTGCGGCATTTCAATGGACGTCCGACGCGGCCCCGGTGCGTTCACGCATTGCACCGAATCGATCCCGTGTTTGCACGAGTACCACTGACCGTCGCGATCCTGCG
>CAYXFI010000257.1:0-5925 GCA_964464205.1 uncultured Cytophagia bacterium | reverse complement strand
TCAGGCGATTCCTCCAAAGCCTTCTACCCCGCGCACTACCCTCCCCAAGGGCGAGCCTCTAGGAAAAAACCGCCAACAACGCAGAGATTCTGCACCTGCCCCGGGGCCATCGCCCATCCGCCCTCAGCCGAACAACCCATCAGATCCGGCGACCGCCTTCGGCCGCCAAGGTCACTTCTTCCTCCAAAAACTCCTTCACCGTCCGGAACACGACTTCCCGAGGACCCGTCACAATCCTTGTTTTGGGCAATGAGCGCAGGAAGATCTTGCCGTAGTACTTCTCAACCACCCGCCGGTCGAAGATCAGCACACAACCGCGGTCGGTGCGCTTGCGAATCAGCCGACCGAATCCCTGCTTGAATTTCAGAACCGCTTGCGGCACCGTGTACTCCAGGAAGGCGTTCCCTCCGCGCCGCGTGATGGCTTCTACCCTCGCCTCCACCACGGGATCGGTGGGTACTTTGAATGGCAGGCGGGTGATGATCACCGAACCGAGCGCTTCGCCCTCCACATCCACACCCTCCCAAAAGGAGTCCGTGCCGAAAAGCACCGAGTGGGTATCCCGTTTGAACCACTCCAGGAGCTGATGCCGCGGCGCCTGCCCCTGCCGCAGTGGCTCCATGCCGGAATCTCGCAGAAGGCCCGCTAGCCGCTGGTAGGTGCGCGTGAGGAGCCCGTAGGAAGTGAACAGGACGAATGCCCGTCCGTGGGTCAACTGCAAGGCTTCCCAGAGCAGAGACACCAGTTCCTCGGCAAACGTCCGACTGCCCGGTTCGGCAATGTCGGTGGGAACGCCCACAATGGCCTGGCGTTCGTAGTCGAACGGCGCGGGAAGCAGCGCCTCCACTACCCGATCCCCCTTAGCAAGATTCAACCCCACCCGCTCCCGGAAGTAGTGGAACGACTGATCCACCGCGAGGGTGGCCGACGTGAGCACCACGGTGCGGTAGGTGTTGAACACCGCCTCGGCCAGGCGAGGTCCGACCTCCAGGGGTGAGCAGCCCACCCGCACGATGTTCCTGCCCGTCCTCGGCCGGATCTCGATCCAGCGGATCCATTCCTCGCTGTCGGACCAGAACACTTCGCGCAAGGTGTTCACCGCCGCCGAGAGTCGCTCGCCGGTGGCCCGGAACTCGACGATGGGCGAAGAAAGCGACGGAGCCGCGACTTCGGCCCGGAGCAAGTCCGGCAGCGAGTCCGCCACCATTCCGGCGAGCTGGTCCAGCAACTGCCGGTAGCGTTTCAGTCCGTCCCACAGGGCTTCCTGGTTCCTGTAGTAGGCGAGCACGTCCTCGGTGAGACGGAGCTTGACTTCTTCGCTCGAGTTCTCTTCCAGCCGCGCCTGTTCCAACGCGATCTGGGCGGTCGCTTGGAACAGATCCTCCATCACCTGTTCGTTCAGCTCCAGGGCCGTGCGTACAGCGGGGAGCAACTCGTAGGCGAGCCGTTGCTCGATCTTCTCCTCGATCTCGCGCCGCAACTGCCCCCTGGCCCCGCGGACGCGATTGAGGATCTGGTGGATCAGTCCCGTCGCCCTGCCCTTGCGTTCACGATGCAGCCGCCCAAGAAGGCGTCGCATCCCAGCCCGGGTGAGGCCGATTCCGAAATAGTTCGTGGCAACCTCTTCGATGTGGTGCGCCTCATCCAGAATGATGCGCTGGTAGGGGGGCAATACCGCTGCCTGGCCTAGATTGCCGGTGAGTTCCCGCAGAGCGAGGTCGGCGAACAGCAGATGGTGGTTCACCACAAGTACGTGCGCCTTGGCCGCTTCTCGCCTCGCCCGCGTGACGAAGCAGCGATTGTAGTGAGGACACCGCGCCCTCGTGCAGGTATCGCTTTCGGACGCCACCTTCTCCCACACCTCGGCCCGCGGCGTGAAGTTCAGGTCCGATTTGCTGCCGTCCTTCGTCGTGTGGGCCCAGGCCAGCAACTGCCGCAGCTCGTCGCTGTCCTCCTCGTCAAACAGGTCAGGTTCTCGCTCCAGGTCCTCCACCTTCCGCAGGCACACGTAGTTTCCGCGTCCTTTCACCAAAACGGCTGAGAACCGTTCCGGCATCACGGACTGCAGGAAGGGGATGTCTTTGTAGACCAGTTGCTCCTGAAGATTGATGGTATTGGTGGAGACCACGCATCGTTCTTTGTTTCGGAGGGCCCACAGAATCGCTGGCACAAGGTACGCGAGCGTCTTTCCCGTGCCTGTCCCCGCCTCGATGATTGCGATCTCGTCCTGGTTGAACGCGCGGGTCACCGTGCTGACCATCTCGAGCTGCTGGGCACGATATTCGTACGAGTCGAGCTTGGCCGCAATCGGGCCCTCGGGACGGAAATACTGGACCAGCTCTTCCGAATCCAGCGGCTCGAGCGCAGGAGGCGCCAGAGGTTCGACAATGACGTAGATGTCCGTCACATCGTTGTTGACGATGTAGCTGGCCACATCCTCCGCCGCCAAGCGGCTGGCAATGCTCACATCGGCGTCCGAGGGAGTGAGGTTCCCGGAGGGGTGGTTGTGAATCACAGCATCAGTGGGCGACGCGGCCTGCAGAACTGCGGGGACCGCCGCTTCGTTACCCCGCGCCAGCACGTCCACGTCGATCACGCGCTTCGACTCGTCCGTGTAGCCGAGGAAATACACCTCGTTCCCGCCGGCTTCGGCGATGGCCCGCCGCATCTTCTCGGCCGCTTCCGGAGCGATGTATTTGGCAACGTCCGCCACTGCGTTTCCTCTCCCTGCCGGTCCGACGAAACTCAGCGTCTCGGCCGGGCCCGGCCGGCTGCACGGAGGTTCCGCGCGGGTCGGGCCCCTGACGACACGGGGCGGTCCACTCAATCAGAACAAAGTGAGCTGCTGATTCGGTCGAAAGGGACGGGCGTCGAAACCCAGCGTGCGCAGGTAGTCGGCGAATTCATCGAAACCGTGAGTCGTGAACACCAAACGGGGACGCACAGCCCGCACGAACTCCACCAGCTCCTCGAAGTCCGCGTGGTCACTGAAGGGGATCGCCTCGTCCGCACCGTACCGGTACCTCGCGCTGGGGTCAACGGCCCACCCGGACAGCAGGATCGAACGGAACGACCCCAGGCTACCCATCACCGGCTTGCGCAGCACGTGGGGCGGCACGACCAGCACGCCATCGTCGATCTGCCCGCCGGACCACACCTCGTAGTCGCCCAGCTCCCAGCCGAATTCCCGGTACACCTGACAGATCACCCCGACCTCCGGCCAGACGTGGACGCGGTAGCCCAGCTTGTTCAGCCAGTACACTGCTTCCTGAGCCTTGCCCAGGGTGTAGCCCAGCACCACAGGCACGTCTCCCCAGCGAAGGCAATTGGTTACGAATCGGTCCAGCATTTCCACGAGGTCCTCGATGGAGGCGAACCGATACTCGGGCCGCCCGTAGGTGGACTCGACGATCAGGACGTCCGCGTGCCGCACCTGCAGAGGCTCGCACGTTGCTCCCGGACGCGTCTTGAAGTCGCCCGTGTAGAGAAGGGTAGTACCGTTTCGCTCCACCAGTATCTGCGCCGAACCCAGGATGTGGCCTGCCGGGAGCAGCTCCACCCGCATGCCCTCAATCTCGAGTGGCTCGTGGTAATCCGCTGTGAGCACCTCGGATCTACGACCACGCAGCTGGTGAAAACGCGCCGTGGCACGGGTAGCCAGAATACGCCTGTGGTTGCGCAAGTGGTCCGTGTGCCCGTGGGAGACAAAGGAGAAGTCCACAATCCGGTGCGCGTCCAGGTGAAAGTTCGTGCCCGCCAGACGTATGCCCCTGTCGTAAACGATCACTTCCACGCCCTCTCCGCAAGAAAATGCCGCGATTACCCCTGTCGGCAACAACCGCGCCCCAAAAGTCCTGATCTCACGAACCGAGACCGGAAACGACCCGTGTTCGCCGTTCGTCCCGGAGTCCCCCCAGTGAAGAATCCGATCGCCTTCGCCAGTCCGGGCACTCAGGACTCGCCGCGCGCCTTCCAGGCCTTCACCATCTCGACGAAATAGGCGTGGATCCGGGCATCGGTGGTCAACTCCGGGTGAAAGGTCGCGGCCAGAATCTGCCCGTTGGAGACCAGAACCGGTTCATCCCGGCGTACCCCGAGCACGGTCACCGATTCCCCGACCCGTTCCACCTTCGGCGCGCGGATGAACACCCCCTGGTAGGTCTTGCCGTCGTTCCCGAAATTCAGCCGCACGTCGTCTACGAAGCTCTCCCGCTGTCGACCGTAGGCGTTGCGGCGCACCGAAATGTCCAGCGCGCCGAGGGTGTCTACCTTTTGATTAACCACTTCGCTGGCGAGCACGATCAGTCCCGCGCAGGTACCGAACACCGGTCGCGAATCGCAGAACGCCTTCATGGGTTCCCATAATTCGCTCTCGCGCAGCAGCTTCACGAAAGTGGTCGATTCTCCCCCTGGCAGAACCAGCCCGGAACACCCCAGTAGCTCCGCCGGCTTGCGCACCAGTACGGTGTCCACCCCCAGTCGCTCCAGCATCTTCCCGTGTTCGGCAAAATCGCCCTGCAGCGCCAGAATTCCGATCCGCACTTCACCAGCCCCTCACGGCCATGCGCTGTTCCTCAGGGATTTCCTTGACGTCCAGGCCTCGCATTGGCTCGCCGATGCCCTCGGAGACCCGCGCGATCAGGTCGAAGTCCATGTAGTGAGTCGTCGCGAGTACGATGGCGCGGGCCCTCGCCGCCGGGTTTTCGGACTTGAAGATACCGCTGCCCACGAAGATGCTCTCCGCGCCGAGCTGCATCATCAGGCTCGCGTCCGCCGGGGTAGCCACGCCGCCCGCAGCGAAGTTCGGTACCGGCAGTCTTCCGTTCTCCTTCACGTACTTGACCAGCTCCAGCGGTGCCCCGAGTCTCTTCGCTTCGGCCACCAGCTCTTCCTCCCCCAGCGTGGTGATGCGGCGAATCTCGCTCTGCACCGCCCGCATGTGGCGCACCGCCTCCACGATGTTGCCCGTTCCGGCCTCGCCTTTCGTCCGGATCATCGCCGCCCCCTCCCCGACCCTGCGGAGGGCTTCGCCGAGATCACGGCAGCCGCACACGAAGGGCACCTTGAATTTCCACTTGTCGATGTGGTGTTCTTCATCGGCAGGGGTGAGCACTTCGCTCTCGTCGATGAAGTCCACACCCAGCGCCTCCAGCACCTGTGCCTCCGCGAAATGCCCGATGCGACACTTGGCCATCACGGGGATGGACACTGCCTCCTGGATGGCCCGGATGATCTTCGGGTCACTCATGCGGGCCACTCCGCCGTGCGCGCGGATATCGGCCGGGATGCGCTCCAGAGCCATCACCGCCACCGCGCCCGCGTCCTCCGCGATCTTCGCCTGCTCCGGCGTCGTCACGTCCATGATCACGCCGCCCTTGAGCATCTCGGCGAGCCCGACCTTCACCTTGTACTCAGGCGTGTCTACCCACATCTCGATTCCTCCTGACCCTTGAAAAAGCGTTCCAATACCTGAAGGATCTTCCCTCTCACGTTCGCGTCCCCGCTTGCTCCCACCCCGTCAGCCAAGGGAGCAGTACTTCCTCCAGCAACCGGCCTCGATTGCTGGCCGTCACCTCCACCACCCTCGTGTCCTCCCTGCGCTTCACCCGGTCGGCGAATTCGTGTCGGCTCTGCGTGATGGTACCGAGCACCGGACAGGGACTTTCAAGCGCCTCCCACACCGCTTCCCGGAAGGCTTCGGAGAACATCTCCATTTTCCCGATCTCGTCAATGACGATGAGAACGCCCTCCTCGATTCCAGTGCGGATCTCCCCAACCGCTATTTGTTCCAGCGCCTTCAGGTCGACCCCGTATTTCCCCACGCGCGGCGAACCCGGCAAATCAACGCTGGCCAATACCCCCTGTTTCTGGCCGTCCAAGGAACGAATGGCGAATCCCGTTCGCTTCCCGGAAGCGCGGATCTCC
>CAYXFI010000256.1:0-5947 GCA_964464205.1 uncultured Cytophagia bacterium | reverse complement strand
TCGAGGACTTCGAGCGCTCGCTGGACGAGGCGGCCGCTCTCGGCGCCCGGTTCATCCGGCTGGCTCTCAAATGGCAGTGGATCGAGCCTCAGAACGACCGTTTCGTCTGGGACGGATCCACCAGTCGGCGGGTGGCGTCCGTAGAGGAGCGGGGCATGCGGGTGATCCCGGTCATCAAGATCGGCCGGGGGTGGGCCAGCGGCTTCGACCCAGCCCAGCCGGGCGACCTCTCCGTTCCGCCCACGGATCTCAGCGAGACCTGGGACGACTCGTGCGGCTTCAGCCGAAGCTACTACGACTTCGTCTACCATCTGGTCGCCCACTGGCGCGGCCACTTTCCCGTCGTCGTAATCGAGAATGAGGCCAACGCGCCCAACTTCTGGGCGGGCACTGCCGACCAGTATCTCCGGATCCTGGCCACCGCGTACAAAGCCACCCACGACGCCGACTCGGCCGTCCTCGTCAGCGACAGCGGCATCGCCTCGGGAGCCTGGGGCGTCTGCATCGCCCGCGACCGCTTGGAATCGGGCCAGTGGGACGACGAGGAAGCGCGCCGCTTCCTGCTGGGCTACTACCGCCGCATGCCCGCCGAATTCCTCCAGCGCTTCGAGACGGTCGAAGAGATGCGCGCGCAGCTCTACTCTCCCCGCGCCGACGAGGTCTACACGAAGGTCAAGGCCATTCTGGCGGGCATGGATGGCATCGTCGACCTCATCAATCTGCATTTCTACGAAGATTACTGGCACCTGCGGGACGTGCTCCAGTGGATCGACGAGCAGACCGCGGCCGCAGGCTACACCGTGCCGCGCAAACTGTGCAACGAGTTCGGCATCCGCGACAACGATCCTACGTACGATCGGCAGGGCGCGGACCAAGCGCGGGAGGTGTTCAAGAAACTCGTCGTGGGCCGTGCGGCTGGGCTGGAGTACCTGATCTGGTTCTCATCCACCGAGTCCGGGACGGACAAGACCAGCCTACTGAGCGAGGGCTTCGTCTGGCGAGAAGCTGCTTACGCCTACCGGACGGTCGTCAGCAAACTGGGGCCCGATCACGAGCTGGAACGCGTCGAGAGGATTGGCCCCGTGCTGCGATACGTCTTCAGAAACCGGAGACAGGGCATCACGGATCTCGAAGCCATCTGGACGGAAGGAGCCGACACGACGCTGGAGATCCCCGTGCCCGAGCCGTGCCAGAGGGCGAGCCTCGTCGACTACCTGGACCACGAGACGCCCCTCGAGATCGTAAGCGGTCGGGTGACAGTTCCGGTGTCACAGGCGCCCGCGTTCGTGGTGTGGAGCTGCCAGACCTCCGCCGTTTCTGCTTCGGGTCGGCCAGCGCACCCGAGAGAACCACGACTGGAACGGAGCTACCCAAACCCCTCCAACGGGCGGGCGCGGATCAGCCTCTGGCTCCCCGCACCGAGCCGCACGGTGGTGGAAATCTTCGACGCACGCGGTCGTGCGGTCGTTCGCCTGCTGGACGCTCCGCTGTCAGCGGGCTACCACTGGCTGGCCATCGACGCGGCGGACTGGCCGAGCGGCCTCTACTTCTGCCGCCTGCAGTGCGGCCGGACGATCCGGGTGCGCAAGCTGCTGCTGGTGCGGTAGGCAACACAACCGCCCCGGAGATCTCCGTGTTTGCTCTGCTGAAATCCAAATCCAAGCGAAACGGGGTCGGTGCCCGCGGGCGCGAGCCTCCGCGGTCCTTCTGGCGAGCGCACGCCCTCGGAATCGCCGCGGCGATGTTTTTGCAGACCCTCGCCTTCGGCACGCTGGACGCCGGAGAGGTAACCATCGTCCGGGACACCTACTGGGTGCCGCACATCATCGGGGACGGGCCATTTGAGTGCGGGTACGGGCTCGGACGGGCCATCAGCGAGGATCGCCCCGGCTACTTCATCTACAGGCTCCTGGAGATCCGAGGCCGTCTGGCCAGCGTCTACAGGCCATCCCTGCTCTACCAGGACAGCACCGCCGAATCGACCTTCGCTCACCTTCCGCCGGACGTGGCCAGCTACTTCCGTGGATTTGCCCTCGGCTGCACCCACTATTTCGAGGAGCATCCCGAGGTGCTGCCGCCTGGAGCCGCAGCGGACGCCGTCCTCCCCATGACCGCCGTCGATGCCTTCGCCTTGGGAAGTCTGTATCCGGTGAGCCACCAGTGGAAGCAGATGCGAGCGGAGGCGAGGAGCGTCTGGCCGGAGATCGGGTGCTCGAACCCGTGGGCGATCGGGCTACGGCTCAAGCGGGACGGGGCGGGATACCTGCTCTGCGATCCCCACCTTCCCTTCGAGCAGTTTTTCGGCGGGAGTTACGAGGCGCATCTCCTCTCGCGCGACGGATTGCTGGACTTCGAGGGGTGCTTCAACGGTCCCTACGCTATGATGGGCCACAATCGACACCTGGCCTGGTCCCACACGTACAACAGTCCCGACTGCGCCGACGCGTACCTGCTGGAGCTCGATCCCCAGGACCCCAACCGGTACCTCCTGGACGGCGAGTCGTGGCCTTTCGAGGTGTGGCAGGAGATCATCCCGGTGGCGGGTGCCGAGCCGGACACTGAGACGTTCCGGGTTTCACCGCATCACGGGCTGGTCGTCCGAAAGATCGACGCGCACCACGTTCTGGCCGCCCGGCTCGAGCTGATGGGGCGTCCACCGCCGGGGGAACAGATGTTCCGCATGATGACCGCGCAGTCAGTGGCGGAGTTCCGAGAGGCCATGGCCCTTCACCGACTGGACAGGCTGAACACCGTGGCCCTCGACGATCAGGGCGATCTGTGGTACGTCTACAACGCGCGGGTACACCGACGCCCCGACCCAGTTGCCGCGCGGTCGGGTCCGCTGGACGGTTCGACCTCCAGCGCCCTGTGGGGTGAATTGATCCCCTTCGCATCGCTTCCGGCGGTCCTCAACCCTGGTGCCGGCTTCCTCCTCAACTGCAACGATGCCCCCTGGTTCGTGACCCTCGATCCCGGCTTCGGCCCCCAGGACGTGCCATCGGAGCTGTACTCCGGTAACTCCTTCGGACTCCGGGGACGCCGCACGCTGGAGCTCATTTCGCCGGTCGAAGGGGCGATCGACGTGAACTACCTCAAAAGCCTCTGCCTGGACGTGAAAGTGGCGCAGTGGGATTCCGTCGCCCCGGCCCTCGCCAAAGCTTTGCAGGAAAGCGCGGCGCGCTCGTACCCACGGCAACCGTTCGCCGAGGAATTGGCCGCGCGGCTCTTCTCCTGGCACGGCAGAGCGGCGACAGACGCCCCCGCCATGACGCTATTCTACGAGTGGTACCTCTCGCTCGAGGAGCAGGTCAACTTCCTCAGGCCGAGCAAGATCGACAACGCCGAGAGGCAGCTCCTGGTGGAGAAGCTGGTCGAAGCCGGCGACGATCTGCTCGCCCGGTTCGGCACGGTCGACGTTCCCTGGGGCGAGGTCCACGGTTTCTACCGGGCAGGTCGATGGTACCCCGTGTCCGGTGACAAACGCCTGCAGACGCTGCGGCTGGGCGGCTGGCGAACCCGCGACTCCCAGGGACGGTTCCTGGTGGACAGCGGCGACTACTACGTGATGCTGGTCCGGCTCAAACGGGGCGAACCGCCCCAGGCCTGGTCGATGCAGCCCTACGGCCAGTCGTACGATTCGACCTCGACTCACTACGCGGACCTGACCGCCCTCTACTCCGCCGACAGCCTCCGCAGGACTTGGTACCAGGAGCAGGAGTTTCGGGCGCACGCAGAACGCGTGAAACACTTCGTCGTGAACCCCAGCGGGGTTGGCGGCCGTCTCCGGACGAGGAAGGGCCCCACCAGTTTCTCGCTGGCTGCGTGGCCCAATCCGTTCAACCGGTCTCTGACCGTCGAACTCGAGCTTTCCGGGAAGAGCCGGGTGCGACTTGGCGTGTACAACGTCCTGGGCCAACGCGTGGCCCTGCTGAGGGAAGGAGCGGTAGCCTCTGGCATTCACCGGTTCAAGTGGGAAGCGCCAGTGAACCTGGCCCCCGGTGTCTACTTGCTGACGCTGGAGGTGGACGGAGAACTCCAGCGCGTGGTGAAGGTCGTTCACGGCGAGTAGAGTCTGAACCGTGAAGCGCGACGTCACGCGGACCCCCGGCACGAAGCGCGGGGCGTTCGCGCGTCCGTAGGAGCTCCTTGGAAGGGCATGCGAGGGCTACGGTAGGCTGCCGGATTCTTCGCTCCTTGAGCGTCGTACCTCAGCCGAGAAAAGCCAGCGGCGCGAAGAAACCGTGAGCTTGCTGACCAAAGCAAGGGAGGGGCCATGAGAGCACTTGTCGTTGCGGTGTTGTGCTGCGTGTCCCTCACCGCAAGGGCGCAGGAGGTGCCACCTGCATTCGAGGGACTGTACAGCGAGCTCGAAACCAAGCTGGGCCAGATCGACCGGGCCATCGAACAGGTGTGGAACGGCGAGTCTCTCTGCTCGCACTACTCCGCCGACCTCATCATTTGCAACAGCCAGGTCCAGAAAACGAAGCTACTGAGTCCCGCGATCTACCCGCTCTCCGTCGCCATGCTGGACGCATTTCGGGCCATGGGTCTCACCACCGTGCGGATCAACATCGGGTACCCGTTCCTCGTGAGCAGCTTCCCGCGGTCGGAGGAGTACCTGGAACTGTACCGGCGGGTGGTGGCTGCGGCGCGCGAGCGCGGCTTCACCGTTTTCATCAAGTGCACCTCCACGAGCATCAAAGGCGACTACGGCACCGTGGATCCGGTCGTGTGGAGCTTCATGCGGGATCTGACGGGCGACCGGTACAAAGCGGAAAAGGCCCAAATGCTCCAAACCATCCTCCACGAGTTGCAACCCGACTACCTGACCGTCGAGAACGAGCCGGAGACCATGGAGGCGGCCACAGGCTTGACCTACACGCCCGACAGTCTGGCGAGCTACCTGCGGTACTTCCTGGCGAGGCTGGACACGGCAGGGGTCTCCATCGGCGCGGGGGTGGGCAGTTGGGAACCGCTCGCCTACGTGGACACCCTGGTGCAGATCGAGGGTCTCGACTACATCGACATCCACATCTACCCGGTCAACCGCCGCTTCGTCGACGACAACGTGTTCCGGATCATCGACGCCGCCAAGGCGCACGGCAAGAAGGTCGCCTTCGGAGAGTGCTGGCTGCACAAGGTCTCGGACGAAGAGCTGTCGCTGGGGATGCCGCCCATCGAACTATTCAAGCGCGACATGTTCAGCTTCTGGTACCCCCTGGACTCAACCTTCACCCGGGTGCTCTCCAAACTGGCCCAGTACGCCGAGGCGGAAATTGTGACCCTCTACTGGGCTCCACTGCTCTTCGGCTACCTGGACTACCAGCAGGGATTCGAGGATCTGCCTCCGGACACGATCTTCTCGCTGGCCATGAAGCAGGCCAATCGCAACATGGTCCGGGGAGTGCTCTCCCCCATGGGAGAGGCGTACGCACAGATCGTCCGGGATGCCTGCGGGTCCAGTGGGGTCGAGACACGACACGGCGATGGGCACACGCGGCCGCGGTTTTTCCAGCTCGAAGGCAGCTACCCGAACCCCTTCAGGGAGTCCACGACGATCGCCTTTTCGGTTCTCGGTGACTACCGTGGCTCCGCGGAGGTGCGCGTCTTCGACGTGAACGGTCGGCTCGTCGCGCGAAGAGAAATCAGCGTGGCCGGTCTCGGGCGGTACCGGACGGACTTCAATGCCCAGGGCTTGCCCTGTGGCCTCTACACTTGCTGCGTCAGATTTGGGCGCGATCAGGCGTGGACGAAGCTGCTGGTCGTCAGGTAGTGCGGAATACTCTGCTGTTTGCCCTCCAGCTACGGCGGGCACCCCGTGGGAGGGTCGCTACGAAGCTGCTACGAAGTGGAGGTGGCGCGCCACAACGGCGCTGAACGGGCGTACCGGTCGCTCTTCAGCCCGAAGACGATCGATCAGTCTCGAGACGCCGGGAATTCAGCTTCC
>CAYXFI010000255.1:0-5991 GCA_964464205.1 uncultured Cytophagia bacterium | reverse complement strand
CAGAACGGTAGCTGTTGTGCGCGAGCAAGCAACGGGGAGGTCGGAGCATGGGCAAGGGAGCCAAGATCTTCATCGGAATTCTGATTGGTCTTCTGGCGCTGCTGCTGTTTTTCCTGTTGTCTTTGAAGAGCACCTACAATCGGTTAGTGACCCTCGACGAACAGGTGAAAACCCAGTGGGCCCAGGTTCAGACGGTCCTGCAACGGCGGATGGATCTGATCCCGAATCTGGTGGAGACGGTGAAGGGCTACGCTGACTTCGAGCGGCAAACGCTCGAGGCCGTGATCCAGGCACGGGCTAGTGCAACGCGTCCGCAAGTGGATGCGGCTGAGCTGCTCAACAATCCCCAGGCAATGCAGCAGTACCTCCAGGCCCAGAACGCACTGAGCCAGGCACTGGGGCGGCTGCTGGTGGTTGTGGAGCGCTACCCCGAGCTCAGGGCCAACGAGAATTTCATCCGTCTGCAGGACGAGCTGGCTGGCACGGAGAACCGCATCGCGGTGGAGCGGAGGCGCTACAATGAGGCGGTGCGCGCGTACAACCAGGCCATCCGCAAGTTCCCCACGGTGCTGTTCGCCCGGATGTTGGGTTTCCTGCCGCGGCCTTACTTCGAGGCGCCACCTCAGGCTCAGGAAGCGCCCAGGGTGGATTTCGGCACTCAGCGGTGATGCCCCCACATCTCTCGAGGCAACGAGCGGCTAGTGACCTACCGCGGTTCTCGTGTTGCAGGCGCCAATGGACTTCCGGAGGGAGCTGGAGAGCTCGGGAGGTGAGGTCAGATGCTCGCAGTCGCGCTCGCAGTGATCGCCCTCGTGGGGTTTTCGCTAGCCTATCGGTTTTACGGGGGAATGTTCGCTCGGCGGCTGGGCCTTTCGGATGAGAGGAAGACTCCGGCGCATGAGTTCTACGACGGCGTAGACTACGTGCCCGCCAAGACCCCTGTGCTGCTGGGGCATCATTTCGCCAGCATCGCAGGGGCTGGTCCCATCCTCGGGCCGGTCATCGCCGCGGCCTTCGGCTGGGGGCCGGTGTATCTCTGGATCATCATTGGTGCGGTGTTCTTCGGCGCCGTGCACGATTTCGGGTCGCTGGTGGCCTCGGTTCGGAACCGGGGCAAGAGTATCGGGGAGATCGTCGAGAGTCAGGTGGGCCAACTGGGCAAGGCCCTTTTCCTGACTTTCGCGTGGTTCACCCTCGTTCTGGTGGTCGCGGTATTCGCGCGGATCGTGGCCACTACGTTCGTCAAACAGCCCAATGTGGCGACTTCGTCGGTCTTCTTCATGGTGCTCGCGGTCGCTTTCGGCGCTGCCATCTACCGAGCCGGTGTGCCTCTGGTCCCCGCCACCGTCGCGGGCGTGGCTCTTCTCGCCTTCGGGATCTGGTTCGGGAACGCCTTTCCGTTACGGCTTTCTTACCAGTGGTGGGTTCGGATTGTGGTGGTCTACGTGTTCGTGGCCGCGGTCACCCCCGTTTGGATCCTGCTGCAACCTCGCGACTACCTCAACTCCTACCTCCTCTACGCCCTACTCCTGGGCGGCCTGCTCGGGTTATTCTTCGCCCACCCAGCGATCCAGCTGCCGATCTTCACCCGGTTCCACGTTCAGATCGGCACGCTGTTTCCCATCCTCTTCGTCACGGTGGCCTGTGGGGCCATTTCCGGATTCCACTCGCTGGTGTCCTCGGGGACCACTGCCAAGCAACTCGACAAGGAGACGGACGCGCTCCCGGTGGGGTACGGCGCGATGCTCATCGAGGGGATTCTCGCGGTCTTGGCCATCCTCGCTGCCTCCACGCTGGCCCGAGACCGTTTTCAAGAGCTGTACGAGGGTGGCGCGTTCGTCACGATCTTCAGCGAGGGTGTGGGCGACTTCATCAGTCGGATTCCACTTCTGCGAATTGGGCTTCCCCTTGCCTCCGGGTTCGCCGGTTTGGCCGTGTCTGCTTTCGTACTCACCTCATTGGACACCGCGACGCGACTGGCACGCTTCGCTTTCCAGGAGTTCTTCGAGCTCGGAGGGAGGAGCAGCCGAACGTTTTTGCGCGATCGTTTCGTGGGCACGGCGGTTACCGTGGCAGCCGCCTGGGTATTTCTGCAGAGCGGCACGGCCCACGCGCTGTGGCCGCTCTTTGGCTCGGCCAACCAGATGCTGGCGTCCCTGGCGCTGCTCGCGGTCACGCTCTGGCTGCGCAGCCTGGGCGTACGCTACGGGATCACTCTGGTGCCGATGGTCTTCATGTTCGCCGTCACGCTCAGCGCTCTCGGGCTACTGGTGGTTTTCAATTTGCAGAAGGGCCATTTCCTTTTGGCCTCCGTGGGGATTCTTCTGTTTCTGGTGGCCCTGCTGATCGCGGTGGAAGCGGTGCGGTCGCTGGGACGGGCGCCGGCGGAGGAATTCGCCAGCAAATGAGGTCGGCGGCGGCTGCGGCGGCGGGGATGGATGTAGCGAAGTCGTTGGGGGCACTGCAGGATCGGGGCACTTTGAGCAGCGGAATTGCCGATGGTCAGCTCCCGGAGGCTCAAGCGTAGCTCGGCGCCTCGCGAAGTTCCGTTTTTCCTGAGGCCAATATCAGCAGGATGGGAGGAAGCTGGGCAACTGCCGCGGGGTCCGTTGGGAGCGCGGTTACGCAGTAGCGGGAGGGGGATGGATCTTGATCCCCGGTGACGGAGTCGGGAGGGAGGAATGGAACGCCGAGGTTCCGGGTTTTCGACGAGAAAGGCGCTGGGGCTGGTTCTCGGGCCGGTTCTCTTCGGGCTCACTCTCGCTCTGCCCCGGCCAGGGGGGCTTTCGCCTGAGGGACACGCGACCCTGGCCACCGCGATCTTGATGGCCTGGTGGTGGATCACCGAAGCCATCCCGATTCCTGCCACTGCGCTGGTACCCCTGGTCGCCTTCCCGGTGCTGGGGGTGCTACCCGCCAAGCAGGTGGCCCCCTCCTACGGCGACGCCAACATCTTTCTCTTCATGGGTGGCTTCTTCGTGGCCATGGCCATGGAGAAATGGGGGTTGCACCGCAGGATTGCGCTCTACATCGTAAGGCTTGTGGGCACGAGCCCGCGCCGCGTTCTGCTGGGTTTCATGACCGCCACGGCGTTTCTCTCCATGTGGATTTCGAACACGGCGACCACGCTGATGATGCTACCGATCGGCCTGGCAGTCATTCGCCATGTGGAGGCGTTCGTGGAGCAGGGGGTGCTGGAAGATGACCCCCGATTCAAGACCGCCCTGATGCTCAGCATCGCGTTTTCGGCCAGCATCGGGGGCATCGGAACGCTCATCGGGACTCCTCCCAACATCGTGTTTGTCGCTTCTTTGCGGAAGCTCTTCCCCGAAGCGCCGGAAATCGGCTTCATGCAGTGGCTGAGCATTGGCCTGCCGCTCGTGGTGGTCTTCCTGCCCATTGCCTGGCTGTACATCAGTTACGTAGCTCTGCCAATCCGGTTGAAAGAAATCCCCGGCGGACGGGAACTGATCGACGAGGAGCTGCGCAGAATGGGGCCGATGGGCGCGGGGGAACGCGGCGTGTTGATCGTATTTCTGCTGATGGCCCTGGGTTGGATGTGGCGGGCGGACATCCATCTGGGCTCGTTCACGATCCCGGGGTGGGCGTCGCTGGTGGGTCTACAGGGGAAAGTGCACGATTCGACCGTGGCGATCGCCGCTGCCCTGCTGCTGTTCTTCATCCCGGCTGACCGACGACGGGGTCTCTTTCTCCTCGACTGGGAAACGGCGGTGCGGATTCCCTGGGGGATCCTACTTCTCTTCGGCGGGGGGATCGCACTGGCGCAAGGGTTCAGTCGTACGGGTCTCGCGCAATGGATCGGCGAGCATCTGACGAAGCTCGGCGGAGTCCCCGTGCCCATCACGATAGTGATCACCGCGAGCCTGCTGGTGATCCTCACCGAGTTCACGTCGAACACGGCCGTCACGACGATCTTCATGCCGATCCTCGCGGCCACGGCGATTGGCAGCGGGGAAGATCCGCTCCTGCTGATGGTCACGGGAACCATTGCGGCGAGCCTGGCCTTCATGTTGCCGGTGGCCACGCCGCCGAATGCGATCGTCTTCGGATCCGGCTACGTGCGTCTCCCCGAGATGGTGCGGGTTGGGGTGATCCTCGACCTGATCGGCATCGTGATCGTGCTGATCCTGATGTACACGATTGGCTTGCACGTGTTCAGCATTTCGCCGGGGGTGCTGCCGGCGTGGGCGCACTGAGGGAGGTGATCACTCTCCCGGACGAAAAGCAGAGGAGGGGATCGCACGCGCTTCGGTGGGACACCCGCGATGCCAGCAGAGTTCCGGTGGGGGCGGGAGTGTACTTGTGCGAGTTGTCGTCCGGATTCCGGCGACGGGTTGCCAAGGTGTTGGTAGTGCGTTAGCCGGTGCGCTACGCCTGCGGAAACGCCGGGACGTGGGCGTGAATCGACCTCAAAGAGTGCTTTAGAAACACAGGCGGACACTCGAACCGTTGGCATGGCCGGGCAGGGAGGCCCGGTGGGCAAAGCGGAGCATAACGGAGGGGCAGCGGAGCCCAAAGTCATGTACTGGTGGGGTGGTGTTTTGAGCGCTGCCGGGCCTTGCAGGTCTAGTGCGCGCAGTGGAATAGCCGACGCGCCGCCTCCGTCCGCGAAGCACCTGCGTGCTTCCGTCCCTGATGTCGACCGCAAACTCTTGATGGTCCGCTAACGATCGGTTTCAGCGGCGGCGACCTAGTTTGGAGGAGCTCGTGACGTGCAGGTTCGCGGTCAAAAAGGTGCGTGCAGACTCACTTGCAGTAGGAGTGCGCCGCGGGTTGGTTTGATCATTGTCTTGTTGTCGACACTGGGTGTGGTTTACTCTGCATTGGCGGAGCCAAACAGCCGTGGTAGGCTCGTTCTCGGTGTCAGAACCGGACCGATGCTCTGGTTCAGGGACAAGTCTTTCTACATATCCTACCGGCCCAGCTTGGGCGTTGGGGCCGCACCCGTTCTCGGGATAGGCTTGACGGACAGAGTGTATCTCTCTTTTGAGGCGATGTACTCTTTCGTGCCACGGGTCCGGGTGACGCGAACGGTGCCGGCATACGATGTAGAGAACGGAGTGGTGCGCCTCGTGGGGTATCGCCGGGTGAGCAGCCATCGACATTCCGCGCTGACCATGAAAGCAGTAGGGGTAGAATACAAGATTCATTCAGGGGAACGCTCGCTCGCCACGATTTCCGCCACAGCGGGCATCTTGAGCGCCGTAGAGAAGAACGATCAAGGCGGTACGGTTGCGGACGGCTCGGACGTCTGCTACTCCCTCAGCCTTGTGGCGCAACGCAAGTGGCGCTTTGAATCTGTCTGGGTAGTCTACGGATTCAGCTTCACAGACGCCCCTTTGGCTTTTCGCGGCCCTAGCATCGGAAGACGAAAATGTTTGATGCTCTTCGCGGGGTTCCGATGGTACCTTCTCTGAGCCTCTCGCACTGGTTCGTCAGTGGGGCGGGCTCGAACAGTGAGGAGAATCGCGGCCAAACCAAACGCGCCCGGCCAGTGGGTTTCTGAGGAGGGGCCAACGGGAGGCCGATGATTGTCCTACAAGTGCTGGATTGTACGGACAGATTCTAGTCACGCGTTGGCTTCGCCGCTGGGCAGTGCGATCCGGGAAGCAGACTAGCAAGGTTCGAGGTGGCCGAGCTTCCACGTCCAGCCAGTCGGGACAGGAAGACGCGGCGTTTCTAGCCGCGGGTTTCAAAAGGCCCTCGGACGAGGGAGATTAGCGCATGGACTGTAAATCTTCGAGCGACGCCGATGCAGCCGTCAGCGTGGCGGTCTCGCTTCAGTTGTTGCACGCGGTGTGCCTTTCGTCGGGGGCACCGTCTACGCGTTCACGGGGAGCCTTCGTCTCGGCTGTGTCTTTCCCCGCAACTTGATTGGTGCGTGCCAGGATTGTGAATGTGACTCGCCGAGGTCGGATGCCCCGCGTGCCGCTGTGCCACCGGCGGCTGAGCTGATGCCGACGTGGGTCT
>CAYXFI010000254.1:0-6033 GCA_964464205.1 uncultured Cytophagia bacterium | reverse complement strand
AACACCAGATCTCCTTTCTGCCCCTCACAAGGAGCACCCGCTTCTTCCAGGCCGTGCGTCCGTGGATCTAGCAGCAATGAGGTCCCCTTCGTTCGCAGGTCCATTTCGAAAATCGCGAATGCGCCCCCTACGCTCCGTGCGAACAGGATTCTCCGTCCGTCACGGCACGGCCACGGAGCGGAGTCGTCCACGTCGTTCTCGGTGATCCGCTCCACCTGGCTCGTGGCCAGCCACAGCCGGTAGATATCGCTCAGTTTCTCGGTTGGCGGTACATCCCGGGGGTCTCCTCTCTCGGACACGAAAAAGAGAGACTTCCCGTCGGCGGCAAATCTCGGGTACCAGTCGTCCGCGGGATGCTCGATCAATCCAATGGGCGTCGAGCCATCCAGCCCAACCACAAACAAGTCCCTTTGTTTTTCCTCCGCCGAAACCTGAGAAGTATCGTTGCGGGTGGACGTGAACACCAACGCCTTTCCGTTGCGGGCGAAGCAGGGCGACTCGTCGCGCGCGGCGCTACGGGTAATCCGCAGCGTCTTGTTGTCGCGCAGATTCAGGACGTAAATGTCCCAGTTCCCGTCTCGGTTCCACTGGAAAGCCAACTTCTCACCTTTCGGTGAGGGGCACGGGAAAGCAGCGTCTCCGGCCAAGTCCACGATCTTCTCGGTCCGGAAGGGATGCCCTAGCTCGCGCGCCACCGACGCCACAGTGGTGTCGGGAATTTCCGACTGCGCAAGTACAGCTGCCAGGTCCGTCGCGGCAGTCGCTTCTCCAGCCTCCACAAGGGCCACGCAGCGCCAGACTTCCTGTTCCGGACTCAAAGGCCCCATCTTCGCCAAACGCTCCGCCACTCGCGCGGCTGACTCAATCGAATCCGCGAACAGGTACGCTCGCAACAGCGAAACCTGAGCAGCCGGGTCATTCGGCCGACTCGCGGCCAGCAAGCGCGCACTCTCCAAGCCTCGCGCCGGTACAACTGGTCCCGCTGTCTCCGGCCCACGCTTGGTACCTGCACATCCCACCACCACAGCCGCCACAATCGCAAAGCGCAGAAGCTTTCCCGCCAGGCTGGTCATCGTCCGGGCAATCCTCCCTTAATTCAACAACCTTGTGAAAACCTCCGAAACCACGGAGCCTCAAAGGACACAGAGACGTCACAGAGTGTGTTGAACAAGCAACTGTATCTGCAACGCCCTCAAAGCTCACCCACCGCGCTCGAACTCTCATGCGGTGGAGGCAGGACAAGATGCGTCATCTTTTTCGGCTAACTTCGGTCTGATGTCGGCGATGAGCTTCTGTCCGAACAATGGGCCCTCGTAGGCATTTGCGCTCGTTCAGCTTCCTCTGCGGTTACCTCAGTGCCCTCTCCGCCTCCGTGGTGAGGAGACGTTTTTTCACGGGTCTCCCAACGGTCTTGTCAAAGAGGTCCAGCCAAGATCGCAGTGCCCCAGAGCGGGCAGAGCTTGCACGGAGAAGCTGTCAGCGATCCTCCCCTAGAGTGTGGCCGAGGATCCATTTTCACTCGAACGAAATTCGGGAACAGCACCATTCGCCGGCAATCCCCTGTCACTGCGGAATCGGGGACCAACTCAGACACACCCACGCTTGCCCGACCCGGCCAGAACCAACCGCGGCACGGGGATTGCAGCTACGATCGGCAGCACGGTCGAAGACAACGGAGGCTTGAATGGACCTGCTCACCAGGATTCGCTTCTATCTCCTTCGCTGGCGTGTCGGACAGCTTCACCGGTCCCTGCGCCAGCTACACCGCTCTCTCGCGTTGCTGACAACGGAGTGGTTGCGACAGGCGGGGATCTGAACCGGCGAACCTGCGAAGGCACCTCTCGCGGACTCAATCCCGCCGCGGCAACGCACATTCGCCGCCGATCCAGCCGGTTCCCAGTCTACGCCGCCACCTGCTCAGAAGTCCGGGCTTTCGACTCAGCCGGAGCCTCTGTCCCGGCATCGCGCGGGTGAAAGTGCTCCCAAATGCGCACTGCTACGTTCCGCGGAATGCCGCGCACCGACGCAAGCTGCTCCACCGACGCTTCGGCAATCTTGCGGATCGAGCCGAACGCCTCGACCAGAAGCTTCCGTCTCCGTTCGCCCACCCCCGGGATTTGCTCCAGCTCCGACAGTAGGGATTCCCTTGTCCGCACCTTCCGGTGGTAGGTCACCGCGAATCGGTGGGATTCGTCCCGAATCCGCTGTAAGAGTCGCAGACTCGGCGAATCCTTCGGCAGATTCTGCGGATCCGGGAATCCGGGCAGGTAGATCTCGTCCAACCGCTTGGCGAGACCGATCACGGGAATGCCTTCCAATCCAACCTGTCTCAGAGCTTCCAACGCAGCCGAAATTTGGCCCTTTCCACCGTCGATCAGGATCAAATCCGGCAGCTCCCGGTTCTCCTTCAGCGCCCGCCTGTAGTGGCGCTCCACAGCCTCCCGCATCATGGCGAAATCATCGGGGGTGTCCTTCACCCGGATGCGAAAGCGCTTGTACTGGCTCTTGGCCGGCCGGCCGTTCACGAAGCACACCTGCGAGGCAGTAGCGAATCGGCCCTGAATGTTCGACACGTCGAAGGCTTCGATCCGCTTCGGCGGCTTCGGCAACCGGAGGTCTCGCTGGAGCGCTTCCACGCTCCGATTCACGTATTCCTCGCTGCGCAGCTTCTGGAGTTTGATTTCTTCGAGCAGAAGCTCCGCATTCCTCCGGCACATCGCCACGAGCTTCTCTTCCTCCTCCCCCGAAGGCACACGAAGCGCTACCTCCACACCGGTCTTCTGGCGAAGCCAATCCTGAATCTGCTGCGCATCCGGAAGCTCGCAGGGAACCAGTATTTCGCTCGGTACGAAATCGCTGCGGAGGTAGTACTGCTTGACGAACGCCTCCAGGATAAGGGGCAGCTCCTCATCCAGCCTGCGCTGGAGCTGGAAGTTCTGCCGACCTACGACCCGCCCTTCTCGGATCTTGAACACCACTGCGCAGGCTTCGGTGAGGTCCGCCGCTCCGACGATGATGTCGCGGTCGATTTCCTCCGTGGATACGACCTTCTGCCGGTTGCGAAAAGCCTCGACAGCGTTCAGCACGTCTCGGAGTCGCGCTGCCTCTTCAAAGCGAAGCTCTTCTGCGAGTTGCTTCATTCGGGTGCGGAGCTGGTCGATCACTTTCTGGTCGCGCCCCTCAATGAAATCCACCGCGTATTCCACCATCTCGCGGTAGGTGGCCGCATCCACGTGCCCCTCGCACGGCCCCAGGCAGCGACCGATGTGGTAGTCCAGGCAGACCCTGAATTTGCCCTGGGCGATTGCTTCGTCCGTCAGTTTGAGTTTGCACGAGCGGATCGGGAAGATCTTCTGAACCATTCGGAGCAGGTCGCGTAGGGCACCCACGTCCGTGAAAGGCCCGAAGTAGCGTGACCCGTCCTTCACCACCCGGCGGGTTGCAAAGATCCTCGGGTAGGGTTCATTCGTCACGCGGACGTAGGGGTAACTCTTGTCATCCTTGAGATTGACGTTGTAGCGAGGCTTGTACTCCTTGATCAGGTTGGCTTCGAGGACAAGAGCTTCAACTTCGGAATCCGTGACGATGAAATCGATGTCCGTCACCCGCGACACAAGGCGATCCAGCTTCGGGTCCCCCTTCCGAGAAGCCTGGAAATAGGAGCGCACTCGGTTCCGCAACACCTTCGCCTTGCCGATGTAGATCGGCTTCCCGAAGCGATCTTTGAAAATGTACGCACCAGGTTTGTCGGGCAGGTTTTCCAGCTTCTGCAACAGTTTTTCGGGAAACTTGGGCATCTTCTACCGAAGACCTCCTTCGAGCCAGATGCACCGGCAAGACGCACAAGCGGCTCGGGACAGCACCACCATACCGGACTCTCTTCAGCCCGTACGAAGCTAGCCGCCAATCGGGGCCACTAACCCCCCTCCTCCACCCACGTCACGTGAAATGGAAGCGAGCAACGACGACAGCCAAGATCTCAGCCCGCATTCCAGGAACGCCGGGGGAGAGCGTCACATCTCCGAAACGCAACCCGACTCCACCCAGATCGGCACCCCAAGCACCACTGAGACCTCTTGCGAGATCAAAATTACGAGAAACCCCCTGCAAAATCAAGCGAAAAGCCCGGTTACCCTTGATCGGCACACACCGCCGGCGTCACGCGAGCCAACCCTTTTGGCCAAACGTTTGCTCTGCGTCCCTATTCTCCGGGTCCGCGCGCGCTTGCCCGGCTGAGCCTTCTCCGGCGAGATCAGCATGCCCGCCGAAGGAAAAAGAGTTTGCAAAAGGGTGCCCCTGTCGCTAAATTGCTGACAGTGAATGACGTTCAGGTAAGTGAACCCGGAGGGAGGAAAGCCGTGCAGGAAGGGACCAAGGCGAATCCCAACACGGTATCCGTTGAGCCCGAAGCGGAAGTGGTGACCCGCGCCCCCGAGGCTCCGGAGACCGAGATTCCCCCCTTTGACTTCGACCATCTCCTGCCCCTGCCCGACATCCTGGAGCGCAGCAGACGACTTTTCCCGCAGCGACCGGCCTTGCACGTCCGGCACAAAGACACGGTGCAAACCATCACCTACGACGAATTCGCCGACTCCGTGGAGGCTCTCGCCCGAGCCCTGCTCACGCTGGGCCTCAGCCGCGAAGACAAGGTCGCCTTTCTCTCGGAAAACCGACCGGAGTGGATCATCGTCTACTTCGCCGCGCAAAAGTCCGGCGCCGTGTCCGTTCCCCTCGATCCACAGCTCGGCGTATCCGACCTCAGGCACCTCCTCACTCACTCCGAATCCAAAGTGGTTTTCACCTCCGCGCGGTACTACGACCTGGTGTCCGAGGCAGCTCAGGGCGTCGACAGCATCCAGTTCATGGTGCTCTTCGACCCGAACGGAACCGAGCAGCGAGTGTTCTCCTACTCCGAGCTGCTTGAGCGAGGGAGACAAGCCGCCGACGTACAGCTTCCCGAGCTGGGCCTGGAAGACCTGGCTGCCATCATTTTCACGTCCGGCACCACGGGCCTGGCGAAGGGCGTGATGCTGACACAAAAGAATCTCTCGTCCGACTGTGCCGCTTGCCTCGAGCTCTTCCCCGTCAATGAGAACGATGTGTTCTACGCCCTGCTGCCTTTGCACCACACGTTCCCGGCGATGGCGGCGATGATCATCCCGATCGCCAGAGGGGCTGCCATCACGATCGGTTCGAGCCTCAAATCGCGCGACATCCTCGACGACGTCGCCAAGACGGGCGTCACCATCTTTGCCGGTGTCCCCCTGCTTTTCGAGAAGATGATGGAAGGAATCGTCCGCGAAGTGAAGAAGAAGCCCGTCCTTACCCGAGCGATGTTCAAGACCATTCTGGGCATCTCCCGGTTTTCCTTCAAGGCTCTGCACCTTCGAGCGGGCGACACCCTCTTCAAAGGACTCCGCGAGAAGGCGGGGATGCAGACCCTGCGCCTGGTCGTCTCCGGTGGAGCCCCCATCAGTCCTGACGTAGTAGAGATGTACAACTACCTCGGTTTCCAGTTCGTACAGGGCTATGGCCTTACGGAAACGTCCCCAGTGCTTTCGATGACGCCTCCGGACAAGCTGAAGCCTCGCTCAGTGGGGCCGCCCGTGCGAGGAGCTGAGATCCGCATCGTGAACCCCGACGCCGACGGGGTCGGTGAGATTGCCGTCCGTGGCCCAATGGTCATGAAGGGCTACTACAAGAACCCCACGGAAACGGCCAAGGCGCTGAAAGACGGGTGGTTCTACACCGGCGACCTCGGTTGGATTGACGAAGACGGTTTCCTCTACATCGCTGGTCGTGCTAAGAACCTCATTGTGACCAAGGGCGGGAAGAACGTTTACCCCGAGGAGCTCGAGGAGAAACTCCAGAAGAGCCGCTTCATCCAGGAAGTGCTGGTGGTGGGTCGCCAGAACGAGCGCGGCGAAGAGTACATCCACGCCATCGTCTATCCGAACTTCGAAGCGCTCGATGAGCTCGCCCAGGAACAGGGGCGGGACAGCTTCACGGAAGAGGAGATCGAAGACATCATCA
>CAYXFI010000253.1:1467-6055 GCA_964464205.1 uncultured Cytophagia bacterium | reverse complement strand
CTCCACCTCTTCCCGCGAAGGGACTGAGTTCTGCGCACCGGATCGAGTGACTGAGATCGCGGCCGCGGCATTGGCGAACTCAAGAGCTTCTTTCAGCGTGCTCTCGCGGGCCAGCGCCAGCGCGAAGGCACCGTTGAAGACGTCTCCCGCGGCCGTAGCATCCACCGCCTCCACTCGATGCGCCGGGAGGTGCAGCCTCGTGCCGGGCCCGTAGTACAGGCAACCCTCCGCTCCCAGGGTGACGACCACATTCCGCGCGCCTTTCTCGACCAGGACCGCTGCCGCGAACTCAGCGTCCGCGACGCTCTCCACCTTCTTGCCCGACAGGACCGCGAGTTCGCTCTCATTCGGGGTGAGGAAATCCACGAAACGGAAGAGTCGTTCCGGAAACGGTTGGGCCGGGGCCGGATTCAGGATCACCAGTTTCCGAAGATCGCGGGCCAGTCGGATGGCCTCTGTCACCGCCTCGGTCGTGGTCTCGAGCTGGAGCAGAATCACCCGCGCTTTCCCGAACAGGTCCCGGGCGCTGCGTACCTCCTCCCCCTTCAGTTCGGCATTCGCCCCCGGCACCACGACGATCTCGTTTTGCCCGGTCCTGTCCACCGCGATCAGGGCGACCCCCGTGGAAGACTCTTCTGCGCGGCTCAGCCGAACCTCTGCGATGCCGGCCGTCCTGAGCGAGTCTTCGAGCTCGTGGCCGAAGGGATCGTTCCCAACCTTGCCCACAAAACCACATCGCCCGCCCAGTTTCGCGACCGCCACGGCTTGATTCGCGCCTTTGCCGCCGGCGAAGAGGCGAAATTCGCTGCCTACGATGGTCTCGCCCGGCTCCGGGAAACGGTCCACTCTTGCCACCAGGTCCATGTTGATGCTGCCCACAGCGACCACGTCGAGCTGCGGATGCTCGGCCATCGTATCCTCCTTCGCCAACTAGCCTCTGGCTTGCAGCGCCCTCTGCAGGCCGTCGATCGCATCGCCGGTAATCACGCGGATTTCGAGGGAAAAGCGCCGCTCCTGCCCCGGTTCGATGAACTCCAGAGCTCGCCGCTGCCGCTCTTTCGCTCTCCCTTCGACCCAGCAGTTCGCCGGCTCCAATCCCACCACGTACTCCTTTTCGTCCAGTTGCTTCCAGAGCGTGAATTTGGGGAGCTCCTGTTTTGGGAAGCGCAGCGCCACGCCGAGTTGCCCGCCCGGGAATTCCCGATTCACAAGAGCCACGTCCACGTACCCGTCAGCGTCCGGACGGTGTTCGAGGTAGAAAACCTGCTCGCGGAAGGCCCGCACCGGTTCGTGGATCCGGTTCCAGTGAGCCTCCCCTTTGGCCGCTTCTGGGTCGCGTGGACGGACCTGGGAGCAGGAGGAGAGTACTTCCGCTCCGGGGGCAACGACCGGCCAGCCCAGATTGACGTGGTAGAGGAGCATCAGGGGCGAGGTCTTGGTTCCCTGGTTCACCACGCGGTCTTCGATCCTGATCCACGCATCGCCCAGATGGGTGGAGATGGTGCGACTGAGCACCAAGTTTGGTCCGAACATTCGCCACTCGCGTACCTTGCCCCTCACCCGCAGGTAGAGTTCCTCGCCCTGCCAGTCCCAATCCCAGCGGACCTCCTGCGCCGGCAGGTGGGAGAAACGCCCGTGCAGGCCCAGTTCCTCTCCTTCGTCGGAGCTCGGGGCACCGACTTGTGTCAGGCCGCAGGTCACAACGAGTCCCCCGTAGAAGGTCTTGAGCCACCCCAGCCCAGCCGGGTCGTACGCGTGCGGATGGGCTTCGCCCACGGGCGAGCACCAGGCAAGTGGCACTCCGCGGTAGCGGCATTGGGAAATGTCCATCCCCCGATCCGGTACCACCGTGAACTCCAGTCCGCTCCCGTTCCACACGTTGATCGCTCGGACCCCGCGGCCTGGCCCGTCGTCCAGCTCAACGGGCTGAAACCCGGCCACCTGGGAGAGGTCCCCTACGTATCGCTCGAGTTCTTCCCGGCGGATTTCCCTTCCGAACAGCTTGGCCATTGCAGCCCTCCTCGGTTCACCGTCCAACGCATCGTTTCGTCGGTCATCGCCTGCGTCGCTTCGCCGAAAGTTCGCCCTGCGTGCTGCCGACGGAGGAAATTCTACTTTCGCGGCCGCCTACACGGCGGTCACCCGGTCAATGTAGAACGGGTGACCGAAAACTCCAAAGGGTAAGCGGCGGGGGACCAGGCTCGGCCGAAGGAACCTCCCCTGCTGGTACGCGTTCGCAAGTAGAGCTCCTGCTTCTGTTTCAGGCTCGTCTCGGGCTCGGGGGAACCGGAGCGGCACGTGGCGGGTGGCCGGTAGGGCCGCCGCGGAGCGTTCCGCGGAAAAGGGCCGTCGCTGCGCCTGGATTTCCCTCGCGTCGATCGGATGCGGACGGTCACGGTGTGGCTTCACAGTCCGTAGGGACTCACCCCAACTGACTCACGAACTCGCTGCGCGACGGATCCAGTGGGAGAGCTGGAATGGACCGACGATCCCCCCAATTCCTACCCTACGCGGTGGGCGTTGCCGGCGCGACGGGCATTTTCGCCCAAACCGTGTTCATGCGAGAGCTGGTGGTCGCCTTCTACGGCAATGAGTTGACCACCGGCTTCCTCCTCGGCATTTGGCTGCTGGGCACCGCCTTCGGCAGCGGCCTGCTCGGCCGTTGGCTGGTTTCTCGGCGCGAACCACTTCGATCGTTCACGTGGGCGCAGTTCGTCGCCGCCGTTTTCATGCTGGCGAGCCTGACCCTCGTCCGGCTGAGTCCACCGATTTTCGGCCGAACACCCGGTGAGATCAGCGACCTCGTGCCGATGTTCCTCGCACCTCTCTTCTGGGTTTTCCCGTTCTGCGCCGTGCTGGGTTTCCTGTTCACGGCTGCGGTACGGGCCTTCGAACGCCATCGCGCGGAGCGATCGGCGGCCTCTGAGATCGGCTGGGTCTACTTCGCGGAATCCATTGGGGCGAGCGTGGGCGGGCTGGCCGTCAGTTTTCTGCTTCTGCGCTGGTTGAGCAGCTTTCAAATCGTCGCACTGGCCTCGGTCCTGAATCTCGCGTCCGCGGCATACCTTTGGTTGCAAAGCGGGCGAAGGCTCACGGCGGGTTTCAGCCTCGCCGCCATCATCGCTACCCTTCTCTTCCCGCGCTTGGATGGTGCCACGCTCCAGCGGGTGTGGCTGGGAATGGATGTGACAGCAGTCGGCACCTCGGTGTACGGCCAGACGGTTGTGACCAGCCTGGGCCCATCGAGCAGCTTCTACGTCAACGGCCTGCTGATGTTCACCTGGCCGGACTACCTGACGGCGGAGCAGGTGACCCACATTCCCCTGCTCGAACACCCTTCGCCCCGTCAGGTCCTGCTGATCGGTGGCGGAGTGGGCGGCCTCCTCAACGAGATCCTGAAGCACCCGAGCGTCAAGCACGTGGACTACGTCGAGCTTGACCCCACGGTCATCGAGTTGGCTCGCCGGACACTGCCGGATTCCGTCGTGCGGGCGCTGGAAGACCCCCGTGTGTCGACCCACAACCTCGACGGCCGCCGCTTCCTCAGAATGAGCCGACGTAAGTACGACGTCATCATACTCAATCTACCGGATCCGCACAACGTGCAGGTGAACCGTTTCTACACGGTGGAGTTCTTCCGGGAAGCCAGAGCGAAGCTCGCCCCCGGAGGGCTACTGGGGTTTGAGGTGACTTCCTCGGAAAACGCGATCGGTCCGGAACTGGCCGAGTTCTTGCGCTGCTTGCAGAGCACGCTCGGCGAGGTTTTTCCGCGCGTCGTCGTCTTGCCGGGCGAGACCAACGCCTTCCTGGCGAGCAGCCGCGACGGGTACGTCACTGACGTAGCGGACTCGCTGGTGCGACGTTTGCAGGAAAGGAAAATCCACACGACGTACGTCCGCGAGTACTACCTGCCCTACCGACTCTCGGCGGAGCGCAAGGCGTACCTCGCGGAGCAGCTGGCGACTGTCGAACAGGTCACGCTGAACCGCGACTTTCGGCCCGTCGCCTACTATTTCGACGTCACGCTCTGGAGCACGCTTTTCACGCAGTCGCTGAGGACGGCGCTCCGGTTCGTCCGGGACCACGGCAACCAGATTCTGGCCGCCACTGCCGGCACCCTTTTGGCAATCTGCCTGCTGCTGGCGGCGAGGGAGTGGCGGCGCCGTCGCGACTTGCGGGCGGTGCCTGTGGTGATGACGATCCTGGTGGTGGGCTTTTCCGAGATTTCCACCGAGGTGCTGGCCATCGTTTCGTTTCAAGCGATTTTCGGCTACGCGTACTACGAGCTGGCGCTGCTGGTCACCGCCTACATGATCGGCCTGACAGCAGGGAGTTTCTTCGGGACTCGGCTGGTGGACCGGGGCGGATCGCCGAGGAGTCAGGCGGTGCTTGCGCAAGCGGCTTTCGTGCTGTTGTTGCTCGGATTCTTGGGGGCTCTGGCTTGGGCTCCTGCCGTCGGTCCGGGCAGCGCTGTGGGCTTCCTGTTGAAGATCGTCTTCCCGCTCCTCATCGGCGTGGCAGGGGCGATCGGCGGTTACCAGTTCCCGGTGGCAAACGCCATTTTGCTCGAGGGCAGGGCCACGGCTGG
>CAYXFI010000253.1:0-1367 GCA_964464205.1 uncultured Cytophagia bacterium | reverse complement strand
GGAACGCCGGAACGGCTCTGGCTGTGCTGCTTGCCGCGGCCTTCCTGCTTCCGGGCGGTGTTGGACTGGCCCGGAGCGACTCCACCGCCACGCCGCGAGCCATCACCATTTTGCGCGGATTGGACGAGTACGGTCTCCGCAGGGCGTACCTCAAGTTCAGCGTGCGTGATTGGGTCTCTTCGCTCACGGGAGGCGGGTCGTACGCTCCCGCCACCAGCACGTTGTCCTTCGCCTTTCCCATTCGGCGCGATTCTTCGATCGCCCTCGCGGGCTGGAAATACACGGACCGGGTCGAACAGAACTTCGCGCGTCGCAACCTGGGAACGGGCCCTGTGCTCGACATCGGGGCCTTGTTCCGACCGAAGAGACCGGCCCCCCGACCCCTCGCCAAACGCCGGGCTTCAACGCTACCCATGCCGACCCCGCGCGAGGCGGCTGTGCTGGCCGAGCTGTGGAAGCACGGGTCGCGAACCAGCCTGGACCTGTACGCTTCGCTGGATTCGTCGCTGCTGGCCGGGGTCACCGCCGAGACGTTCTGGCGGGAACTTCACCGGATGGCCCGGCGTGGGTTCGTGGAAGAGCGGATTGTCTCGCCGCAGAACCTCCTGCTGGTGGGATTCGGTCCGTTCGCGATCCCTGTGGAGCTGTCCGCGAAGAACCGTCGCAACCGCATCTGGCTCTACCGTCCCCTCGCGGACCGCCGGGATTTGATCGACTACCTCGAAGCGCGCCGGTACCTCGCCGCGACCGATCCCGCAAGTCGAGCCTATCTGCACGATCTGGACTCGCTTGAGGAGCTACTGGAGATTCTAAGAGGACTCCGTTCGGAGAGGGCGGAACGCCCGTGACTGGTGCGGCTGGAGGGTCGGGCTCCTGCCCGACCTGCGGTCCGCGAAGCGGGCCGAATCCCAGCGGAAACAGGTGATTCCATGCCTGTTTCTACCCTCACGCAGAGCCCGCCGAGCCGCAGAGGGGGATTTTTCGGCAAGTCGCCAAGCCGCAATTTGGAGGGTCGGGCTCCTGCCCGACCTGCGGCCCGCTGGGCACGCCGAATCCCAGCGGAAATAGGTGATTCCACGCCTATTTCTACCCTCACGCAGAGCCCGCTGAGCCGCAGAGAAATGGAACTCTCGGCCAAGCCTGTAAGACGTAAAGGGAAAAGTGAGGAGACACTCGGAGCCCCCAGGACGTGCGGAAGCGCGTTCCTTCAATCCTCCGCGGGCCCTGAGTCCTCGGAGGGTCCGGCTTCCGCCGGACCTTCGGCTCTCTCGGCAAGCCACCAAGCGGACAACGGGCTCAGGCTGCACTCCCGGCGAATCCGCACGCCCCTGGGAGTTGCTCCTCCTCTCCAGCTCTGGGTAGGGCAG
>CAYXFI010000252.1:0-6060 GCA_964464205.1 uncultured Cytophagia bacterium | reverse complement strand
AGCTCCTGCGACTTCGGGTTCGCAAGTTGAGCGATTTTCCGCGGATCGGGCGCTACTTCTTCGAAGATCCGCAGGAGTTTGATGCGAAGGGTGTGCGGAAGCATTTCGGCGAGCCCGGAGTAGCGGAGCATTTGTCCCTGCTGGCGGACGAGCTGGAACGGTGTGAGCCGTTTGAGGCGGCGTCGGTCGAGCAAGCGCTGCGAGGACTGGCCGAGAACTTAGGATTGAAGGCGGCTCGATTGATCCATCCAGCGCGTCTTGCCGTGACGGGCCTCACGGGCGGTCCGGGGTTGTTTGAGCTCTTTGAGGTGCTCGGGAAAGAGGTGGTGGTGCGGCGGCTGCGAAGAGCGGCCGAGGCGATCCGGGCCGGTGAGGTTCGGGTGGCGGAAGCGGAAACGTAACTGGGGAGTCGTCCAGCGGTAGGACACGCGGCTCTGGACCGCGGAACCGGGGTTCGAATCCCTGCTCCCCAGCCAAGGTAGTGCGCCCGTAGCTCAACTGGATAGAGCGCTTGGCTACGGACCAAGAGGTTGGGGGTTCGAGTCCTCCCGGGCGCGCCAGAAATCAGGGCCTCAGAGGAGGGAATGGGCGAGCACGAACGTTGGATGCTGGAAGCGCTTGCGGAGGCCCGCAAAGCTTTGGAAAAGGGGGAAGTGCCAGTCGGTGCGGTGGTGGTGTACGAGGGGCGCGTTGTCGGACGGGGTCACAACCTGGTGGAAAGTATTCTCGATCCCACGGCGCACGCGGAGATCGTCGCCATCCAGGCGGCGGCCAACCGGCTGGTAGACTGGCGACTGAACGATTGCACGCTCTACGTGACTTTGGAGCCATGCCCGATGTGTGCGGGAGCGGTGGTGCTTTCGCGGATCGGACGGGTGGTGTTCGGGGCGAGAGATCCGAGATGGGGCGCATGTGGCTCCATTTTTCACGTGTTGGACGCAGAGAGCCCGGACGTCAAAGTGGAGCTGGTGTCTGGCGTGTGCGAGAGCGAGGCGGCCGGGCTTTTGAAGGAGTTCTTTGAAACACTGCGCACCCGCCGCGCCTGAGCGGGCAACGATCGTAGCCAGCTCCGTGGACACGTTGGTGGAGAGGTGTCCGAGTGGCTGAAGGAGCACGCTTGGAAAGCGTGTGTTCCCGGTAGACCCGGGACCGGGGGTTCGAATCCCCCCCTCTCCGCCGCTTTCAAGTTGTATGTGGGGCCGTAGCTCAGTTGGGAGAGCGCCAGAATCGCACTCTGGAGGTCGTGGGTTCGACTCCCATCGGCTCCACCAGGCTGTGCTAGACGGGGAGCTAGCGGTGCCCTGTAACCTGCAATCCGCTTAGCAGGGTCGAATTCCCACTCTGAGGTCCACCCGCCCACTGGCTGATCGCGCTGCCGGGGCGTTGAGGAGGCAAGCCCCGCGCGACAGCACGGCGCTGAACCCCGTCAGGACCGGAAGGTAGCAGCGGTAGGCGTGTCGGCTGTGTGCCGCGGGTCCCCTTGCCCTGAGCCCCGGGACGCTGGTCGCCGTGGGAAATGGGGGATCGAAGGTGGGTGCACAGCCTGTTTTCTCGCCCTTGGTTGCCCGTCGTCCGGGAGGGCGACGGGCGTGTTCTCATTTGCCGGCTCTATGAGGTCTTGTCCATGCCGTATGTGGTCCTTGCGCGGAAATGGCGACCGCAGCGTTTCGATGAGGTCGTAGGGCAGAGGCATGTCACCAGCACGCTGAAGAATGCAATCAAGGCGGGCCGGCTTGCCAATGCTTATCTGTTTGCAGGACCGCGAGGCGTGGGCAAGACGACGGTGGCCCGGATCCTCGCCAAAGCCATCAACTGCGATTCCGGCCCTACCCCAGAACCCTGCAACCAGTGCACCCCCTGCGTAGAGATCACGGAAGGGCGCAGCCTGGACGTGCTGGAGATCGACGGCGCGTCCAACCGCGGCGTTGACGAAGTTCGTGACCTACGCGAAAATATCCGCTACGCGGCCTCCCCCGGCAAGTCCAAGATCTACATCATCGACGAAGTGCACATGCTCACCAAGGAGGCCTTCAACGCCCTTCTGAAGACGCTGGAGGAGCCGCCCGCGGGGGTGCTATTCATTTTCGCCACCACGGAACCGCAGAAAGTCCCAGCCACCATTCTCTCCCGTTGCCAACGTTTCGATTTCCATCGCCTTCCGGCCGACGTGATCGAGGATCAGCTCCGTCGGATCTGCCAGGCGGAAGGCATTTCGGCCGAAGACGAAGCCCTGCGGATGATCGCCGTCAAGGCCGACGGCAGTATGCGCGACGCGGAGAGCCTGCTCGATCAGGTGGTTTCGTTCGCCGAAGGCCAGGTCACGCGCGAGACGGTAGCCGAACTTGTGGGTCTGATCGATCGGGATTTCTTCCTGCGGCTGGGGCGCGCGGTTCTGGAAGGGGATGTGCGGGCCGCTGTAGAGCTGGCTCAACAGGTGCACCTGCGTGGCTACGATTTCGGCGAATTTCTCCAGAGTTGCGGAGAATATTTCCGCGACCTGCTGCTCTTGCGAGCCGCCGACGAAGCCCTTCTCGATGTTCCGGAATCCTACCTGCCCCAGTACCGCGAGCAGGCTGAGTCCTTCTCGGATGAGGACCTGCTCCGCCTGGTGAAGATTGTTTCCGACGGCGCCTACCGGATCCGCTTCACGCCCAATCCGCGCGTACGGTTCGAGCTGACGCTGGTACGAATGGCCAAGCTCAGGAAGAGCGCGGACATTGTGGAGCTCCTCCGTAGCGTGGAGGGAGCGCTCGGACCGTCCGGGAAGAACGGCGGTGCAGCGTCCTCTGTGCCCTCGGCTCCCTCTGCGGCGGCTCTCAAATACCGACCGTCCGGTGGCGGTATGTCGAAAGCGGCGCGTGCGGCCGGAGCAGGCACAGGTAAGCCAAAGGTAGCGGCCGCGAGGCCGGCGACGTACGCAAGAGCGATGGTCGAGCAAACGACGGTCGCTGCACCTGCTGCTCCAGTTTCTGCAGGGGCGGGAGAGGAAGAAGAGACGGTTCCGCAGGTCGCCGAGATTTCCCTTCAAGAGGTGAAGGACCGCTGGGAAGAGGCGGTGACGGTGGTGCGGAAAAAACGTGTGGCGCTCGGGGTCTTTTTGGCGGAGGCCTACCCGAAGGGTTTGAGCGGGAACGTGCTGGAGCTGGCTTTTGGCCCGGACCACACGTTTCAGATGGACTCGGTGTGCCGGCATCGAGAAGAGATCGCCAGTATTCTGCGGAAGTCTCTCGGCTGGAACGTGTCTCTCAAATGCGTTAAAGACGAGAATGGATCGCCTCGCTCGGAGAACACCACACCGCTGGCTCGCCTGCAAGCGCTGGAGCAACTGGCCGAAAAGAATCCAGTGATTCGCAAGATTCTGGACGATTTCGATGCGGAGCTGATCCTTTGAGCGCATTGGCGGGAAGGGTAGGATGAAATTTGGATTGGGCAACCTCTTGAAACAGGCCCAGCAGTTCCAGGAAACCCTGGAGAAAGTGCGCGAGGAGCTGGGCGAGCTGCGGGTGGAAGGTGCGGCCGGCGGCGGGATGGTCCGCGTCGTTGCCAATGGGCGACAGGAGTTGCTGGAGATCCACATCAGTGCGGAAGTGATCGACCCGGACGATCCCGAGATGCTGGAAGATCTGGTTCTGGCGGCCGTGAACCAGGCGCTGGAGAAAGCCAAGGAGGTGGCCAACGAGCGCATGGCCGAGGCCACCAGTGGCATTCTGCCACCGGGGATGAAGATCCCGGGACTGAGCTGACGAATGCGCTACGCGTCCCCATCGATCGAGAAAGCGATCGAGCAGCTTTCGCGTTTGCCAGGGATCGGCAGGAAATCGGCGCAGCGGATCGTGTTCCACCTGCTGCGCATCGACGAAGAGGACGTGCGGGAGCTGGCGCAATCGTTGCTCGAGCTCAAGCAGAAAGTCCGCCACTGTTCCGTCTGTTTCAATCTGAGCGAAGAGGATCCGTGCCGGATCTGCTCCGACCCGCAGAGAGATCGATCGGTCGTCTGCGTAGTGGAGCAGGCCAACGACGTGTTGGCGCTCGAGCGCACCGGGCAGTATCGGGGACTGTACCACGTGCTTGGGGGAGCGCTCTCGCCGCTGGATGGTATCGGACCGGACAATCTCAGGATTGCAGAGCTGGTGCGGCGCCTGGAGAAGGGGGAGATACGCGAGGTTATCGTGGCCACTAATCCAAATGCGGAGGGGGAAGCGACAGCAGTTTACCTCGCGCGTTTGTTGAAACCCCTCGGCGTTCGAATCACGCGGATCGCCAGGGGCATCCCCATGGGTAGCGACCTGGAGTACGCCGACGAGGTGACACTCTCCAGGGCCTTAGAAGGGCGTGTGGAGCTCTGATCTCACCGATCTGTGGTTGAACCAACAAAGGAGAGGAGTGAACCGTGTCCAAGAAGATGACGGAGATACGCTGGCACGGGCGCGGAGGCCAGGGAGCGAAAACGGCCGCTCTGTTGCTGGCGGAGGCCGCTATCGACGTGGGCAAGTACGCGCAGGCTTTCCCCGAGTACGGACCTGAGCGTACTGGCGCACCGATGAGGGCCTTCACCCGTATCGCCGATTCCCCCATTCGCCTCCACAGCCCGGTGGAAAGCCCGGACATTGTGGCGGTCCTCGACCAGACGCTCCTCGACGTGGTGGACGTGACCGAAGGCTTGCCGGAAGGCGGCGTTCTGATCGTCAACACCCCCGGCACCGAGGAGGAAATCCTGGGGCAGCTGGGCAAGAAGGATCACATCCGGCTGTTCGTGCTCGACGCCACCAAACTGGCGCTCGACACGATCGGCCGGCCCATCCCCAACACCGTGATGCTGGGGGCGCTCGTCGGAGCGACGGATGTGTTGCCCTTCGACGTTTTGGTGGAGGACCTGAAGCACAAGTTCAGCAAGAAATTCTCCCCTGCCATCGCGGACATGAATGTGGAAGCGGTAAAGCGCGCCTACGAGGAGGTCAAGAAATCATGAGTGCGAAGAGCTGGCGGGAAATCCCTATCGGAGGCGATATCGTCGAGCCAGGCAATTCGACGGAGTACAAAACCGGAAGCTGGAGGACCTTCAAGCCGGTTTGGTACCCGGAGCGCTGTATCCATTGCCTGTTTTGCTGGCTCTACTGCCCGGAGCCGGCCATCTTGGTTGAGAACGGTAAGATGAAGGGCATCGACTACGAGTACTGCAAGGGTTGTGGAATCTGCGTGAAGGAGTGCCCGGACAAGGCGAACGCGTTGGAGCTGGTGCGGGAAATGTAGCTACTTGGAGGCACGAATGGCGAAGGTAATGGCGCTGACGGGGAACGAAGCGGTTGCGGAGGCCATGCGCCAGATCGATCCGGACGTGGTCGCCGCCTACCCGATCACCCCGCAGACGGAGTTGATGCACAAGTTCGCGGAGTACCACGCGGACGGTCTGGTGAATACAGAGCTGGTGCTGGCGGAGTCGGAACACAGTGCGTTGAGCGCGGTGGTAGGAGCGAGCGCTGCCGGTGCCCGGGCCATGACGGCCACCGCCGCGAATGGATTGGCCTTGATGTGGGAGATCGTGTACATCACGGCATCCCTGCGCCTGCCCGTGGTGATGGCCGTTGTGAATCGGGCGCTGAGCGGGCCCATTAACATCCACTGCGATCATTCTGATACGATGGGTTGTCGGGATTCCGGGTGGCTGCAGCTCTACTCCGAGAACAGCCAGGAAGCCTACGACAACACCATCATGGCCGTCCGGATCGCCGAGCACCCGGACGTACTTCTGCCCGTGATGGTCACCCTCGATGGGTTCATCCTCAGCCACACGATGGAACGGATTGACGTGCTCGACGATGCCGATGTGAAAGACTTCATTGGCGAGCACAAGCCGAAGCGTTCGCTGCTGGACGTGGAGCACCCGATTACGGCCGGTCCGCTCGACCTGACGGACTACTACTTCGAGCACAAACGCCAGCAAATCGAAGGCATGTCCCACGCGGAGGCCGTGGTGGAGGCCGTTTCCAAGGAATTCGGGGAGCGCTTCGGTCGGTTGTACGATACCGTGGAGGAGTACAGGCTGGAGGACGCGGAGACCGC
>CAYXFI010000251.1:0-6079 GCA_964464205.1 uncultured Cytophagia bacterium | reverse complement strand
CGCTACGAGGGACTCGAGGAACGCGTCCGTCGTGACGCGAAAGAACCGTGAGATACAGCAGCCCCCGCTGCCGGACGCCCCGCGCGACGGGCCCCAGCCGGCGCAAGTGAGGGAATCACGAGACGGTTGGTGCGAGAAGGACAGAACCGGCGTGACACGCGGAAACAACTTGAGAGATGCCCTCTCGATCTCTGGTTAGGGCAGCTGGGGACCCCGAAGCGTGATCAGGATTGCCAAGCTGCGCGAGCAGCCTGAGAAGCAACCCCCGTGAAGGGCATGGTGACTTTGCGAAGGGACCCGGAAAAAGGAGAAGCACGCGCCGCGCCGGGGGAGAGCGTGAGGTCAACCCGTCCGCAGCGGGCAGCCAACACCCGCGCTCAGTTCGCTAGTCCTCATTCGGCCTCGTCTCTTCCCACAGCTCGTAGGCGTAGCGCACGTGCGGGATAGCGATCGAGCCGCCCACCACCAGCGCCACGTCCATCGCTTCGACGAACTCGGCATCCCTCACCTGTTCCTGCGCGCAGCGGTCCACGTGGTAGGCGATGCAGTCATCGCACCGGAGTACAACAGACGCCACCAGCCCCAGTAGCTCTTTCGTCTTCGCCGGAAGAGCACCTTCACGGTAGACGGCAGAGTCTAGTCCGAAGAAACGTCGCGTGTTCAAAGTCCCGCGGTCCAGTACTAGCTCATTCTGCCTCTGGCGCCTTCGCCGGAAATCCTCGAGCGCGCTCCTCATCGCACTTTTCTCCGAGACTTCGCCCTTTTCCTGCCGCGCGATCTCGTGCGGTGCCCATCTGTCTCCTCGGTGGTCTCCACAAGCCGGAAGTCGATGATTCGCTCGTTCTTGTCAGCCCGAACCACCTCAACGGTGACCCGATCGCCCAGGCGGAGCACACGGCCCGTCCGTTCGCCCACGAGCGCGAAACGCTCGGAGTCGTAGTGAAAGTAGTCATCGCCCAGGTCCGAGATGTGCACCAGACCATCCACCACGAACTGGGGCAGATGAACGAAAAGACCGAAGGGTACCACCCGGGCGATGACGCCGGTGAAGCGCTCGCCGATGTGCCGGGCCATGTATTCCACCTGTTTCAGTTTGACCGATTCCCGCTCCGCCTCCATCGCTACAATCTCGCGGCGAGTCGCGAGCTTGCAGGTTTCGTCCAGCCCAGCGTGGCTTGGCGTGAGGTGACCGCGTCGGTAACGCTTCAGCAGACGGTGCACGAGCAGGTCCGGGTAGCGCCGGATCGGCGAGGTGAAGTGGGTGTAGAACGTGTAGTTCAGCCCGAAGTGCCCCACGTTCTCCACATCGTAGCGCGCCTTCATCATCGCCCGGACCATGGCCTCCTGCACGATGTCGGCCACCTCCTGATCCTTCACTTTCTCGACCAGTCGCTGGAAGAACCGGGGCGTAACACGGGCCGGAACGGACACCTCGACGCCGAACGCGCGAAGCAGTTGCAGGAACTCGGCCATTTTCTCCGTACTCGGTCGGTCATGCACCCGGTACACGAAAGGCACCTCATCCCCCGTGCGCTCCCGGAGGTGCACGCCCACGTGCTTCGCCACCGTTTCATTGGCCAGTAGCATGAACTCCTCGATCAGCCGGTGGCTGTCCAGGCGGTCCCTACGGCGGAGCTCCAACACTTCGCCGCCGGGCCCGAGCTCCACCTCCACTTCGGGCGTGTCGAAGTCGATGCTCCCCCGTCGGTAGCGCCGGTCGATCAATACCCTACTGAGCTCGTACATCCGGCGGAGCGTGTCCGCGAATTCGTCATCCGCTTTGCCCTCGATGATGTCCTGTACCTCCTCGTAGGTGTAGCGACGGCGGCTTCGAATCACAGTTTCCTCAATCCGGTAACGGACCAGTTCTCCCTCGGGGGTCAGTTCCATGAGCACTGACATGCACAACCGATCTTTGCCGGGCTGAAGACTGCACACCTGATTGGACAGCTTCTCGGGCAACATTGGAATCACCCGGTCGACCAGGTACACGGACGTCCCGCGCTTGCGGGCCTCCCGGTCGATCGCGCTCCCTTCTTTCACGTAGAAGCTCACGTCCGCGATGTGCACGCCCAGCTCGAGATTACCGGACTCAAGCTCCGTCAGCGACACTGCATCGTCGAAATCCTTGGCTTCCGCGGGATCGATGGTGAAAGTCACCAGCTCCCGCAAGTCCAGCCGACGCTCCACCTCCGCCTCCGGGATTGCGTCCGTGAGACGCTCGGCTGCCTTCAGCGCCTTTTCCGGGAAGGACAGGGGCAAGTCGTAGGAATAGGCCACACTGGCCACATCCACCCCCGGTTCCTCCGGGAATCCGAGTACCTTGATCACCTTGCCGACGGGGTTGGTGCGCTCGTCCTCCCAGTCCGTGATGCGCACCACGACCTTCTGGCCCGACACGGCGCCCAGCGTGTCGGCGTCGTCCACCAAGATGTCCCACTGGATCTTCAGGTCGTCGGGTACCACGAAGCCGAAGCGCTTGCCCCGCCGGTAGGTCCCAACGATGTTCTCCCGTGCCCGCTCGATCACCTCGACGACGCGACCCTCGGGGCGATCCCCGTTGCGGGTGGCGAACAGCCGGACACGCACCACGTCGCGGTGCAGGGCCATGCCCATGTTGCGCTGACTCACGAAGATCTCGCGCCCGTCCTCGCAGATCACAAAACCGTAGCCCTGCGTCTTTACGTGCAGTGTACCCGTAGCCTCGGGTTCGGGCGCGGCCACCGAGTAGCGGGCGTGCCTGCCCTTCCTCAGCTCGCCCCGCTCGGCCATCTCTTTCAGCAGCTTCCGGAACCGGACGTAGTACACCTGGGGCACGCCCAGTTGGCGTGCCAATTCCTTGGCTTTGAAACCGTGCCCGGGACGCGCTCTCAGGAAATCCAGTACCCGGGTCACGTACGAATCCGCATCAAACTTCTTTCTTCTCGCCATATCTTGTTTTCACACTCCTTTTGCACCAAAACAAAAGACGGTGGCAGAACCCACCGTCTCGGATGTGTTCCGAACACTTCCAACGAATTTCAGTGGCTCAGCGTTCCCGCTGATTCGGGACTGAGGCGCTGGAACCGTTCCGTCCACCGGGCCTGCCTTGCCGCGGCACTTCTGTCACACCCGCACCCAGCTCAACATCGGGAAATCTCGCCTGCGCCTACCCACCGCATCCAGTGTGGAACTCCTCCCCCGAGGGGCAACATCCTTTGCAGGCTGCTCCCGCGGTGGGGGTTCAGGTCAACCGGCTTTTCCTTGTCGCAGCACGTGCCGCAGCTTGTTCCCGGCTGTACCCGAACCGGCACTCGTCGTACTTGCCGACGTTGGCTTCGTCCTCCGTGCAGATCAACCCGCCGAACTTGTAGCACTGCTCCTCGGGGGCCGGGAATCGAGCCAGGGGGCACCGTATGCAACGAAGCACCCCGTCCGCAGCGCTCATTTCTTCAGTACCTGCTTCAATGCTTCGACCCAGGCGCTCTCCGGATGCTTCTGGATGAAGTACTCGGCCACGGGGCCCAGGTTCAACACCTCGCCGGTGATCAGCTTCCGGTTGACCAGCCGCGGCAACGAGATGTGGTCCACCCGACCAGTGCTGCGGCTCATCTGATCCAGGGTGAACACGTTGTACCCGAGATCCACCATCCGACCACGCGGTTCAATCGGGAAGTACTGGGCATCGAAAATCACCGTCTCTTTGCGGTCGATCACGTAGGTACTGCCCGCGTAGCGGAGCTTGTTCGTGATCGTCAACAGCGTACCCTGATTGGTGGTGAAGCGAATCCCCTTCAGGGCGTACTTCCCCGGAGGCACGTCGGTCAGGCTGAAGTAGCCCTCCTCATCCGTCGTGGTCCAGTAGCCCTGCAATTTCTTCTTGCCCTCCACCTCCGTCTGACCGACGATGGCCACTTCAATGTTGCTACGGTAGACTTCGGGCCGCTCTTCGAAGTACCGACTCTCTACAAGCACGTTGCCGATCACGATGAAGTTTTGCTCGGAGGTCGGCTCCGTGAAGCCCGTGAGCCTCGTCTCCGCGGCGCAACCAGCGAGGATCAGAGCAACCACCGCGGCAATCGGCGCTACCCACTTCTTCCGTTGTGACATCACAGCCCTCCTCTAATTGGCCAGTTTCACGTGTCCTTCAAGCTCTCCGTGGCGACTCCCGCCCGCACGTCAACTTACCCCACTTCGCTCAAGGCCTTTTCCAGAGGCTTCACGTTCACGCTCGGAAACTCCGACAGGGCTTTCAGGAACTCCTGGCCGATCTCCCGCAGACGCGCGGGCGTCTTGGCTTCGAACCTGAGCACGAGCACCGGCTGGGTATTCGAAGCCCGCACCAGACCCCAGCCATCCCCGAATTGCACTCGTGCCCCGTCCACGTCGATCACCTCGTACGACCGCTTGAAACGCTCCACAAGCTTGCTCACCACGTCGAATTTGACGTCGTCCGGGCAGTCGACGCGGATCTCGGGCGTCGACACGAAGGCCGGGATCTCGGCGATGAGCTCCGAGAGCTTCTTCCCGGAATTGGCCACGATCTCCGCGAGTCGTAGCGAGGCGTAGATCGCGTCGTCGAAACCGAAGTAATCGTCAGCGAAGAACATGTGTCCGGACATCTCGCCAGCGAAGGGGGCCTGCAATTCCTTCATCTTGGCTTTGAGCAGCGAGTGCCCCGTCTTCCACATGACGGGTTTGCCACCGTACTTGGCGATGTAGTCCGGCAGGGCCTGGCTGCACTTCACGTCGAACACGATGGGCGCCCCAGGCTTTCTCTCCAGCACCCCGCGCCCGAACAGCGCGAGCAGCCGATCGGCAAAGATGATCTGGCCCTTGTCGTCGATCGCGCCGATGCGGTCCGCGTCCCCGTCGTAGCCGATCCCGAGGTCCGCCCCCAGCTCCGTGACCTTCTTCCGCAAATCCGCCACGAACTCCGGGATAGTGGGATCCGGCAGATGATTCGGGAAGCGGCCGTCCGGCTCACAGTAGAGGCAGGTGACGTCGTGCCCGTACTTCTCGAAAAGCTTCGGGGCAATCACTCCCGCCGTGCCGTTTCCGGCATCCATCACCACCTTCAACTTGCGGTCGAAACGGAATTTCTTCCCCAAGAGCTCCATGTAGGGGCCAACTGCGTCGCCCTCCTCCACGCGCCCGGACCCCCCCTCAAAATCTCCCTTCTCGATCAGCCGGCGGAGTTCCTGAATCTGCTCCCCGTAGATCGAGGCGATACCTTCGTTCAGCTTGAACCCGTTGTACTCGATGGGATTGTGACTGCCAGTGATCATCACCCCCCCATCGGCCTTGAAGTGCACGATGGAAAAGTACAGAACCGGCGTCGGCACCTGTCCCACATCAATCACATTCACGCCGGTCGAGACGAGTCCTTCCACCAGCGCGTCCCTGAGCCGTGGGCTGGAGAGTCGCACGTCACGCCCGACCGTGACCGTCCCGTGTCCTTTGCGGCGCATGTATGTGCCAAATGCCTTCCCCAGGAGCCTCACCACATCATCGGTCAAGTCCTCATCGGCGATCCCACGCACGTCGTACTGACGGAAGATGTTCGGGTTCACCACTTGGCATCACCTCCTGTGCGTTTTCCCATTTGCGCGACCAGCAAGCCACGGAAGAGATCCGCAGGGAGATCCGGATTCGATCGTGTTGCTCTCCAGTTGACGAACCTTTACCCTCATCCAGGTAAGCGAACCACTCACTTGCCGCGGACTGCAGTGACCACTCTCTCGCGCCCCGCAAGGTCTCGATGGACGCAGATGTTCTCCAAGCCGTGGGCACGGAACAGGTCCACCACCGGACTTGCGGCATCCCCGGGCACCTCCACGGCAACCACTCCTCCGGGAGCAAGCGTGTGTCGTGCAACCCGGGCGATTGCTCTGTAGAAGAACAACCCGTCCGGCTCAGCCACCAGCGCCTCGCGTGGCTCGTGCTCCCTGATCTCCGGTTGTAGCCCGGGCCACTCATCAGGACGGACGTAAGGTGGATTCGAGACCACCAGGTCCAGCCCTACCTCCTCATCCGCCATTGCCAATGGTGCTGCTTTCATGTCCGCCCGAGCCACCCCGACCCGTCGCTCGAGCCCGTG
>CAYXFI010000250.1:0-6093 GCA_964464205.1 uncultured Cytophagia bacterium | reverse complement strand
GGCTGGGCGACATCGTTCCTCGTGGACGGCTGGTGTGCTGTGGCGAACTGAACCGTTTGCGCTGGATTTGCTTCGTTCCGAATGCTCTTGCCGGACTCGACGGAGGAAAAGCGAATGCTGAATCTCGCTCTGTGGCAACAGGCCGTGCGAAGGATCGAGAGCGAATGGATGGGCGTTGTGCTGCCCGCTGCGATTTTCGTCATCTCGTTTGTGGCCGCGTGGCTTCTGTACCAGCATTTTGCAAAACAGGTGCGGGAAGAACAGGACTGAACTCTGTGGGGAGATTCTTTCAGGACCGGGGCATCGGCAGGGCTGAGCACAGAGGAGCAAGCGGGCCATGGTGACTTTCACGGCGATCGACTGGTTCTGGCTTCTCGCCTACCTTGTGCTGATGATCGGTTGCGGGGTGTTGTTCTACCGACTGGGGCGTCGTTCCGAGAGCGATTTCTTCCTAGCGGGTCGCGGTCTACCGTGGTGGCTGCCGGCGGCCTCGGTGTACGCAACGCACACCGCCACGGATACACCGATGTGGGTCACGGGCGTCGTGTACCGGCACGGGCTCACCGGGCTCTGGTACGCGTTTTTCCCAGCCTGGAGTGCCGTGAGCGCCTTCGTTTCCACCCGCATTTTCCGGCGCTCCGCGGCCTTCACCCAGGCCGAGTGGCAGAGCCTGCGTTTCCACGGGCTCGGCTCTGAGCTGCTCCGCGGGTGGGTAGCGGGATGGCAGGTGTTCATGAACATGTTCATCCTCGGCTGGGTGGGTATCGCCATGGGGAAGGTGTGCAACTACCTGTTCGGTTGGGACACGTGGGTAGGACTGGTGGTCTTCTCCACGGCGACGGCCATTTACGTGCTGGCCGCGGGATACTGGGGAGTCGTGATGGCCGACTTCCAGCAGGGGATCATCGCCTTCTTCATGATCGTGCTCGTGACGGTGATCGGCATCTGGGGCGTCGGCGGTCCTTCGGCCATCATCGAACGCCTGCACGCCCTCGGGCAGGATTGGCGCCTAAACCCGTTCCATTTCACCGGTTGGTTCGGCGGCGACTTTCCCATCGCTTGGTTCATCACGATGCTGGTCATTGCGCTCATCGGTGGCCTGGGCATGGGCACCAGCATCGATTGGTACGTGGAGGCGCAGCGGATTCAGAGCGCCCGCACGGTGAAGGACGCGGCTTACAGCATCTGGGCGGGTTCTGCGATCACGCTTGTGCGCAACGCCATGTGGGCGCCGGCCATCCTCGCTTTCTTCGTCATGTACCCGAACATGACCGACGTCAGCCAGTACGAACTCGGCTGGTTCCGACTGGGGTTCGAGCTGCTGCCGCCGGGGATGGTCGGATTCTTCTTTGCCTCGATCGTGGCCATTCACCTGTCGACCATTTCGACGCACCTGAACTTGGGCGCGATGTACGGAACCCGCGACATTTACCACCACTACGTCAACCCGCAGGCTACGCAGAAACAGCTCGTGTGGGTGGGGCGGCTGGTGACGGGCCTTTTGCTCCTCGGTTCGTTCTTCTTCGGGATGATGATGGAGAACATCACCGAGTGGCTCATCTTCGCGCTGTGGCTGATGGCCGCGGGTGTGTGGCTGCCGAACATTCTGCAGGTAGTGTGGTGGCGGTTCAACTCCTGGGGCTACCTGATCAGCTGGATCGCCAATCTGGGGCTGAGCTGGTTGGTGGTTTGGGTACTGCCCGCCTTCGGCGTTCTGCCCGAGTTGCCGGACTACCAGCAGTTCTGGCTCCTGATGGTCCTTGGCGCGATCGTGTACATCCCGGTCACGTTGCTCACCAAACCCGAGCCCATGGAGCACCTGGTGCGGCTCTACGTCATGGCGCGTCCCATTGGCTGGTGGGGACCGGTGCGGAAGGAAGCCGAGAGGATGGGTTTGATCCCGGCGGGAGCGTAGCTGGCGCAAGGCGGGGGCGCTACCCCGCTGAGCTCTGTTGTCGAGGGGCGTGAGAATCAAAAGTTGGAACTGGGGCAGTCGAGACCGGCAGGGCGTAACGAGCGGGAGGACCAGAATCGGGGCCATTCCCTCGTGCGCGAGCAAGGGGGCGGTTGCGAGGAGGGGAAGAGCGCAGGGGTACCGGTCGTAGGGGCGGGTGGGAACGCGCGATACCGGGGCCTCCTTCCGCTGGAGTGGATCGGAGAAGCTCACAGGTGGACCGGAACGGGCCATCCGGGGGCATCAACGTTGTGTGAGGACGGTGAGCTTTGGCTGTGAATGCAAGGAAGGAGGTTCACGATGATCGGAATGAATTTCATCAGCTTCTTGATTCTTCTCATCATCAGCGTTGTGGTTTCCGCCATTCTGCATTTCGGATTGAAGTTCTACATCCGTCCGGGCTTCGGGTCGTTCGTGTCAAAGGTCATCTGGGGTTGGATCGGCGCTTGGTTGGGATCACCGGTCTTCGGCCACTGGTTCGGCGGGGTGAAGTACCAGGATGTCTACATCATCCCGGCGATCCTGGGCTCCGCCGCAATTCTCGTGCTACTCGTGGACTGGGTGAAGACGGTGAGGGCTGGTTCTGCGTAGTGGTTTGCGGTATCGCAGGCGTCTGATCGTCGCCCACCCGCCCCCGAAACGAACCCGGGCCTGAACGGTCCGGGTTTTTTTCGTGCCAAAATGTAACCAAATCGGTCGCTCCGCCGTCTTAGTACGCGACTTCGGAGGGGAAATACATTGGGAAGCCTTTGATGAAAAGGAGGTGGAACGTGCGAGCCGGTCTTCTCGTCGCGATGGTGGCGCTTGCCGGCGTCGGCGCCTGCTTTGCTACGACGGCGGAACAGGACACGTCGATCATGGCGAAGGCTCCAAAGGTATTCATCGACTGCCGGTGGTGCGACATGGACTACATCCGCGAGCAGATACCCTACGTGAACTACGTGCGGGACCGCTTCGATGCTCAGGTTCACGTGCTCATCACCTCCCAAAGGACGGGGAGCGGGGGAGAGGAGTTCACCCTCGCTTTCATCGGGAAGAAAGAGTTCGAGGGCAAATCGGACACGCTGCGCTACGTGGTGGGTAGCACCGCCACCGAAGACGAGATACGAGCTGGAATCGTGCGCACACTCAAACTGGGACTCGTTCCCTACGTGGCACGCACGCCCGTTGCCGACCTGATCTCCATCCGGTACGCGCCGGGCGCGAAGACAACCGAAGTCACCGACAAATGGAAGAACTGGGTGTTTCAGATCAGCCTACACACATTCGGGAGCGGCGAGAAGTCGAGTCGGTCGACGAATCTCTACGGATCTCTCAGCGCAAGTCGGGTGACGCCGGATTGGAAGATCAGGTTCTCACTGTCGGGAAGCTACAACGAGAATCGATTCGAGTACGGGCCGACCAAAGTGTTCAGTTACACCCGCAGCAAACGCTTCCGAGCACTGGTGGTACGGAGCCTTGGTGAACACTGGTCGGCTGGAGTACGAGCCGGATACGAGTCTTCGACTTACAACAACCTGGACTGGCAGTTCTACTTTACGCCGGCTTTTGAATTCAACGTTCTTCCGTATTCCCAGTCGACGCATCGGGAATTGAGGATTCAGTACGGGCTCGGAGGGCAGAGCTCCAGATATCTGGAGGAGACGATTTTCTACAAAATGCGGGAGGACCTGTTGTCCCACTACCTCTCGGTGACCCTGACATTCAAGCAACCGTGGGGTTCCACCGAGACGACAATCAGGACATCCCAGTACTTGCACGATCTTGCGAAGAATCGACTGATGCTCTGGAATGAGATTCGCGTGAGGCTGTTTGGCGGGCTCTCGGTGAGCCTTTTCGGGTCAATCTCGCGCATTCGGGACCAGATCTCGCTTCCCAGGCGGGGGGCGAGTACCGAAGAAGTCCTGTTGCGACGGCGTCAACTGGCTACGAACTACTCGTACTTCGTGTCCTTCGGAATCACCTACACGTTCGGCTCAATCTACACCAACGTCGTGAACCCGCGGTTCGGGAGTGGTGGTATGAGCTACCGCATCATTATTGGCTAAGCCGGGCTGAAGGTCTCGCGCCGTCCCTCACCCGTCGGTGTGGGCGTCGTGGGTCACTCCTGGACAGGCGGATAGCAAACAGCGGTGGGTAGGGGGCTTTTGCCCGGCATCATCGACCGAACCTGTGATCGAATGAAAGGCTGGCCAGCGTCTCGTGGTAGCTCTCGTCCGACCGGGAGTAGTCGGTGCGACGGAGCCTGAAGACAAAGGCGTCGGCGCGGCTGAGATTCCAGCGCAGGCTCATGTGCGTGGCCACGGAGGTGTACTCTTTCCCGCTGCGCACACGGACGCTCAACTGTCCGACGAGCCGACCACCGAGTGCCCGACTACGCAAGCCCGCTCCCGTGATCAAAATGGAACTGCGCTCGCCCCTGTACTTGTTGGAGGCAGAGCCAACCACGAGGTTTGCCCCCAGAGCGCGGGACCACTGCACGTCCCACCGTGTGGTGAGATTGCCGACGTCGTATTCGCCCTGCCATCTTTCGGATTTCTGCCGCGTGTAGGTCAACTGGAATCGATTGCTGCGCCCCATCAGTCGGAAGCGCTGCAGAAACTGAAAGCCGTATCGCAGCCCCTCGAATTCCACGCGCAGGGAATCCTCACGTACGACCACACCTCCGCCGTAGTTCAGGCTGACTATGGTGGAGCGCACCGGACGTAGCTGCAGCTGGCCTTTCCAGGACGTACGTCCGGTGGTGATCTCTTTGTCGTTCTCGAGATTGTCGCGGTACACTGTGTAGTTGCCGGAAAGGGTCGCCTTGCCAGGGATCAAACGGAGTAGGGCTCGGACGTCCGACTTTTTCCGATCGTTGACCGTGTAGGGCATCCCGAGAGAGACGAAACCCGGGCCGACCCGACTGGTGCGCCCGGAGATCTGGAACCGCCTGGTTCGCAATTGCAATTCCACCCGAAGAGCGTAGTCGGCGCGCGTACTGAGGCGCGGCTCAAAGCTTCGCGTAAGCGAGTCGTACATCTTCCGCAAACTGGGTGGAAGCTGGTCGCGCACGACCGAGTCTGCCGTGGCGCTACGAAGGTCACGGGTGTGAAGTCCTCCTGCAGCTTCCACGAACATGCGGAAGCGACGGCGGAAGAGGTTCACCTGGGCCCGAGTGATCACTAGCAGGTTTTGTTGCGGGTTCACTCCCGCAGCCGCGGAATCTGCCAGGGAGCTCGTGTCGTCGGTGGCCATCATGAGACCGACGTCCAGGTACGAGCCCTGTTCGCGACCCAGTCCTACCATCACCGCCCACAAGTTTCGCTCAAAGGCTACACCCGGCACAGCGCGTTGGGTTCTGCCCTTGAGGGCCGACAAACGGAAGATCCCCGGACGAAGATCGATTCCCACGCCCCGCATCCGGATTCCCCCAATGTACGTGCCGAGCCGGGGGTAGAAGTCGCCCAGGTGCAGCGTCAACCAGCGCCAGCTCGGGTCAATGCCAAAACGGTTGAAGGGCTGGCGAAATCGGGTTTCCTCCGATGACACGTAGACTTCGAATGGGAAGTCCATCCCCAATGCCCGAAGGGTAGGGCGGATGTAGAACCGTCCCAACGACGGATCCCTGCGGCCTTCCCTACCCTGCATGGCGTACACTTCGCCGTACACGCCCGCCGAACCGCTCAGCGTCACGATCTGTGCCCGGACGTCCGAGAGGAGTGCCAGTCCGAGGATCCCGACGATCACAAAAGAGAGCCTTCCACGCATTACCGCTCCGAACCGTTCTTCTTGCCTTCCAGTCTCTTCTTCGCCAGCGCAAGGTATTCCTCGAGCAGTGTGCTCTTCGAACGCAGTCGCTGTTCGCGTTCCCAGTTTTTCACCAGCTCTTCCAGGCGACCGCCAGCCTCGGCCGCCTCCACCACTTTCCGGTAGGTTTGCTCATCATTGGGATCAAGGGTGAGGGCCCGCAGGTAAGCGCGGTACGCTTCTGCGAACATGCCTCGCGCTTCCAGGCAGCGCGCCAGACCCAGATGGGCGTCGCGGAAGGAAGGATCCAGGCGCAGCAAATTGCGGTAGGTTCTCTCGGCCTCGTTCCAATTCGCTTCCTTTTCGAGGAGGTGCCCTTTGTACAACCAGAGGGCTTTGGAGCGGGGGTA
>CAYXFI010000249.1:4679-6102 GCA_964464205.1 uncultured Cytophagia bacterium | reverse complement strand
TTTCACCGCATTGGGGAGAGCGGGCTGTCGATTCCGCTGCGCCCCGGCGCCGTGACCACGGGCGACGTGGACGGGGATGGCGATGTGGATGTCGTGGCAGTCCCCTACTTGTTGCGCCTGGATTCGCTGGGCGTGGTCGTGTTCAGAAACGACGGGTCTGGACGATTCCCGGACTCACTGCGGCTTTCCTCGCTCACCGTGCAACCCCGGTCCGGGTCAACTCTGACGCTGGCGGATCTGGATGGCGACCAGGACCTGGACCTACTGCTCGGTTGCCTCCCGTTCACCGTGGTAGCGATCGGAAACGGGGACACCAACGTTGTGGAGTTCACCGGCGTGAACGCGGTGTTGCTGAACGACGGCTCAGGCCACTTTGACGATGTGACGGACGCCGCTTGGGCGTCGCCGATTGAAGAAAACACGGTACGAATCCTGACGGGCGATGTGAACGGCGATGGCTACGTGGATGTTTTCTGCGTGAATAACGGCTTCGGTGCCATCAACGCCAAGAACCGTTTGTGGCTTGGCGACGGTACTGGGAAATTCGTCGAAGCCGGTTCAGAGTGTCTTCCTGCTGAAATACCTTTGTGGACCAACGACGGGGTGCTTGCCGATTTCAACGGCGACGGGGCGCCGGACATTTTCATGGGCGTTGTGAATCCAGACTCGGGTGGCAACGCCAGGGACCTCTTGCTGGTGAACAATGGCCTCGGCTGCTTTGAGGACCGGTCATTGACGGACCTGCCGGATGTGCTGGATTTCACGGTTTCCGTTTGCGCCGGCGACGTCGACAACGACCGCGACCTGGATCTGTTCATCGGCAACACGACGCCTGCTGTCGACGACACCACCAAAGCTGTGAACCGACTGTACCTGAACACAGGCGTGATGTCCGCTGTGGAAAGCGACCAGGGAGGGAATGTGCCCGAGTCCTTCCGTTTGCACCCCGCTTCCCCGAATCCGTTCAACGCGTCTACCCTGATCCGGTACGAGCTCGCACAGTCTGGAAGGGTGACACTGGACATTCTGGACCCGCGAGGACGAGTTGTCCGCGTGTTGCTGCGCGGGGCAACCGTCAAAGCTGGGTCTCACATAACCCGCTGGGATGGCACCGACGATGCTCGCAGCCCGCTCCCGAGCGGCGTGTACCTGGTGCGGCTCGAGGCGGAAAGCCGGGTGGCAGTGCAGAAAGTGGTGCTGGTGCGGTAGGTACGCGAAGCTTGTGTGCGTGGAAAGAAGACTCGTAGCCGAGTCTTGGGTGTAGAAAAGCTTTGGTCCGAGTCTTCGATTCTAGCGAAAGCTGTACTTCGGGAGGTACTCATGAACCGCAAAGGATGGCTCCTCCTGGCTGTGCTCGGTGTGCTCGCATGGACCGGTGGCAAGCTGCTGTCCCAGGATTTTCTCGTTAACGATGCACCACCGC
>CAYXFI010000249.1:0-4579 GCA_964464205.1 uncultured Cytophagia bacterium | reverse complement strand
TGGACCGGTGGCAAGCTGCTGTCCCAGGATTTTCTCGTTAACGATGCACCACCGCCGAGCTACACAGAGCAGGAAGCTCCGGAGGTTGCTGTGCTCGACTCCGAGCAGGTGGTTATCTGGAGGGAACTGAGGCCCGGGTACCGCCAGTCAGTGGCTCTTCGTGGTCGACTTTTCCATTTCGATGGCAGCCCCTCCTCCGACGTCTTTTCACTCCCGCTGATCGGTACCGGTGACGTGCGCTACTCCGTGGCGGCTGTCTCAAAAGAGCGATTCGCTGTAATCTGGGCGGACGGGCGTTGGAATCTTGGTCTTCGGATGTACAGAGGCGACCGCGTTCTGTGGGGCAAAGGATTAGCCAGCCTCTGGGATTCCGAGGGTGTGGAATGTGTTGATGTGGCGGCCAACAGTTGGGGGCAGATCGTGGCCGCCTGGGTTTGCCAGGGCAAGACAAAGGACTTCATTGTCTGGAAGGCGGTCGATTCCACGGGCACGACGCTCAGCGGCCTCGACACTCTGGATTGCGTTCCACGTGCAGGTACAGCGCGCGTAAGCGTGGCCGCCACATCCTCTGGGAACTTTGCCATCATGTGGACAAGGTTCGACACGCTCGTGGTCCGTCTGTACAGTTCGACGAGCCAGGTGCGCGCATCGATCGTGTTTCCAACTTTCTCCTGGGAGCCGGGCGGGGAGTGGGCCGACATTGCCTACTCTCGGGACGGTCGTTTAGCCCTTGTCTGGAAACGTACACGACCGGACGGGGCAGAACGCATTTTGGGGCGATTGTATCGTCAAGACGGGGAATTGCTGAAGTACACGTTTGAGATTCGTCCCACTGCGTACGTGACTGTGTCTAACATCAGGGCGGCTTTCACTCGGAGGGGCGACCTCGGCGTAGTTTGGGTGGAACGAGGTCCCGATGGAAACCGCGTGAGTTGCCGTGTGGTGGATGGCTACGGCAGAGTTGTCAACGGACCCCCCTGTACCTTGACGTCGAGCCTGGTTTCTCTCGATAACCTGTCGCTTGCAGCCGGGACGGAGTTCACTGCCGCCTGGAGCCTTTGTGGGCATCTGTACAGCAGGAGGTTCAAGGCAGATCAGCGTGCAACAGGCCCTGTTGCCGATCTGAGCGACGGTTGTTCAGCAACCGTCAATCTGTTTCCCAGAATTGTTGCCAATCGCGATGGGCGGTTTCTTGTAGTGTGGCTCCAGAAGGACGGATCAAAGACTGTACTCAAGGCACAGCCCTTCGTGCGCGCTCAACAGAAGCTTGGAGGGGAGCTCATAATTGCGGATTCGCTCCAGGCCTACGGCCCGCCTGGGGTGGCCACAAACCATCGTAATGCTACCCTCATAGCCTGGCTGGACCCGGAGCACCGGCTGTGCGCTCGTGTGCTCGACAGTCTGTACCAACCCGTTGGGGACCCTTTCAGGGTCAACGTTTCAAGTCCTCTGAATGCGATCCCGGCCGTTGCCGCGGATTCTGCAGGACATTTCCTGCTGGCCTGTAGCTCCTGGAAGGGGTACAAACTGCGCGTGCACGTGCAGTTCCTCGACACTGGTGGAGCTCCCCTCGACACAGCGTGGACGGTCTGGGAGGATTTTTTGTACGATTGTGATCGACCGTCTTGGCACCAAATTGCGTGCGCGTGGACAGGGGGAAGCCGGTTTCTTGTGACCTGGAGTTACTGTAGCGAGACGCTTGCCGCCGTGGTTTCGCCTCTCGAACCGAACGTAACTCCCGCGGTATGTTTGAGCTCCATGGCTCGGGCTACGGTGGTAGGCACCATTGCGGCGTGTAGCGCGGCTCCGCTCGGGGCTCTTGTCGGGTGGACGGAGATCGAAAGCGGCTGGCCCTATGACTGGGATTGGCGGGAACAAAACACGCCATTTTCAACATTGCCGTACGCTCGCCTGGTGCGTGCAGATGGGACGCTTCAGGATCCGGAGTTTCACCTCACACAGTTGGAAGTCGGGTACTCGAATGCATACTCTCTACTTATCAATCCTCTCGATGTCGGTCAGGTTGACCTCTACCGCTCAGTGGCTGTTTGGACCTTCGGTAGTGGTGACGTAGTCGGTCGGCTCTTCTACACTCACGGCGGGTGGACCGACGTGATTGCTCGTGTCAGCACGGTATCGAGTACCGCACTACCAGGATGGGTAGACGCCGATGTACAGAACTCGACCGTGTACGTGACATGGTGCGACGTGCGTTACAACGGACGTACCCCGAACATCTTCGCCAGGGTCATGGGCGTGGATGGTTTCTGGCGTCCACTTGCTGTGGAAGCGCAGGAACCCGGGGCGCCGGTCGCGTTCGCGCTTCGACCCTGCCATCCGAACCCGTTCAACGCATCAACGGTTGTTTCCTACGAAGTTCCGGCGAGTTCGAGAGTCGAGGTCTTAGTCTGTGACCTCCGGGGGAGGCCGGTGCGACGACTCGTCAGCGCCGAGGTTCCTGCTGGGCTTCACATCATCCGCTGGGACGGCACCGACGATGCTGGCAGCCCGCTCCCGAGCGGCGTGTACCTGGTGCGGCTGGAGGCGGGAAGCCGGGCGGCGGTGCAGAAAGTGGTGTTGGTGCGGTAGGCAGGCTGAACCGCGAAGGAGTTGATGAGCATGGTGGCGAGCATGGGCAAATGGGTATCCATTTCGTTTGCTTTTGTCGCGGCGCTGGTAGGGAGTGCCCGAGCACAGTCCGTCTTCTGGCAGTCAGTTGGCCCTTACGGTGGGAGAGCTCTCTCGCTGGTTGTTGATCGCTGGCATCCCTGGTCGGTGTACGCGGGCACGGCTCGCGGCGGCGTTTTCAAGACCGTTGATGGCGGAGTGCATTGGTTCTCTGTTTCGAACGGCTTGCCCGCCGAAGACGCGAAGAGCATTGTGATCGGTCCGCAGAACACGTCAACCGTCTACGCTGCCTTGGGGACTGTGTACAAAAGCACCGATGGCGGTCTAACCCGGTGGAAGGTCGATCGGGGATTGGCCCCGGACAGAGAGCTTGAGTGCCTGGCTGTCGACCCTCGATGGCTGTACGTGGGGCTCTACGGGCGAGGATTTGAGCGTACGTACGGCGGGATTTTCACGAGCTCAGACGGCGGGGAGACTGGGAAGAAATCGGTGGCGAGTTTCGCAACTATCTACGATCACTGCCCTGGTTGTCGTGCCCGGCCGAACCGGTGTTTTGTGGATCGGGAACGATCGAAACGGTGTGTTTCGCAGTCCGGACCGAGGCGCGACCTGGGAAGAAGTCAACGCAGGTTTGAGAACCACGGATGTGAGTGCGCTGGCCGTTGGCTCTTCAGGGGGCACGGTACTCTACGCTGGTACGCGCACGAGCGGCCTGTACCGGGTGCAGTTGCCCGCGGGTGTGGAGGCAGAGGACGTCCTCGAGGTGCCGGACGCACCGCTCTCGCTCACAAGCTACCCGAATCCTTTCAACGCCGTGACCTGCTTCAGCTACGATTTACCCCACCGCGCTGATGTCTTGCTGAGGGTGTATGACCTGCGCGGCCGTCTTGTGCGCGAACTGGTGCGTGGAAGTCGTTGGGCCGGGCACCAGACAGCGCGCTGGGACGGTACCGACGCCGCTGGCCAGCCCCTGCCCAGCGGCGTGTACCTGATTCGTCTCCAGGCGGGGGGCCAGGTGGCGGTGCAGAAGGCGACGCTACTACGCTGAGCGGACGATCAGCGCCCTAGTTCCCGACGCTGGGTGTCTCGCTACCGGCCCCGGCGCAGCCTCTCCAGCGCCGCCCGCGCAATCTCCCAGCTACCAGTAACTCCAGGCGGGTGGAAAAGGAACACCCCATCAACCCCTTCCGGTACCTGCTGGACACAGGTCAGGAGCTGGTCCGCATCAATGGCACCGTACCCAGGCGGGTGCGTCGAGAGCTGCACCCACACCCGCATCGCCGGGTTGGCGGCCTTAGTCTTGGACACCAGGTCCCGCAGCTTTTCCCCGAAGTCGGCGTCCATCTGCCAGCGCTGAGCCTGCACGGCAATGATGTCCGCGTGAAGCGCGAACTGGCCGTAGCCCTGCAGGAGCTGGCCCAGGGTGGGACCAAAGCAGAAAACCAGCCCCTGGGCGTGCACCAGCGCCGCGATCTGCTGTTCCAGGGCTACGTGCTCCTCCAGCGTGTACTGCCTCTCCAGATTGGCGGAGATTCGCGTCACGCCGTGACTCTTGGCCTCGCGAATCAGACTTTCCGCCTGGTCCAGCAGGGCATCGCTGAAGAGCAGTTCCTTCTGGCCGACTTGCACGCCGTCCAAAAGCGCCAGGTTCTGGGGCCGGACGCTGGAGATGTCCCCAGGCAGCCAGTGCCGATTCACCCAGGCCACCACGTCGGCGTCCACTGCGGTCAGGTTGGTGCCGAGGTGAAGCTCAGCCCCGTCCCGCGGCGGCTCAGGCGCGACAGGCTCTTTCTGCCGCTGGCAACCGGCCAGGAGGAGACTGACACCAAGAAGACGGAACCAGAAACGCACGACTTCGCCTCGCCTTTCTTTTGCTGAACTGCTTTCCGGGCAGCCGTGGACCGGGCAGGCGTTTGGAGCATGCCTGGCTCTCCCGGTAGGCGAAAGCGGC
>CAYXFI010000248.1:4469-6125 GCA_964464205.1 uncultured Cytophagia bacterium | reverse complement strand
GTTCCGCAGACACCTCACGGATCGAAGTCGGGCTCGTTTTCTTGCCTGATCTTCTTCATGACAGCACCAGAGGGAAACCCCGCCGAGAACGGCAGCTTCCGTCTCCCCTCAGTGCCTGGCTGGGAATCGCGGGACCTATGGGCACTTTTCAATTCACGCGGAGAGACATTCGCGCCGCCGCTGCAAACACTATTCGGAGAGGCGGAGGGACGGACACCAGCAATGCCGTCCGTCCGAAAACCCAACGTCCCCTGGGTCTCTCCGTTGGGAAGCCCTCTTTCTCCTTTGCGTCTTTGGGTCTTTGCGAGAGAGCTCACCCTGCGGACGGCAGAAGACCGTCCCTCCGAACGCTCCTCCCTGCGGCTCCGTGCCTCTGCCAGAGACCGTGATGCCTACTGGCCCGCCCACTCCTCATACATCTTGTCAATCTGCTCCTTCGTCAGAGTACCCTCGTAGAAGACGAGCTTGTACCGGAACAGCCCGCTCTCTCCGGGTTTCAGGGTGAAGTTCAGGTACTGGGGATTCTCCACCCCGGTATCCCGCTGGAAGCGCCACTGGCCGAGCGGATTCACCGCGAAGAGACCGTAGTTGCGAGCGTGCCAGTACGGCGGGTAGTTCACGCTATTCGGATGCGCGAAGAATGCGATGACTACGTGTTCGCCGTCTTTTTCCCCGCTGAGCGCGACCCATTTGGCGCGACGGCCCCAGACGTTCTCAGCCTTTTCGGCCCCTTCCGAGTTGATGTAGTGGCCCGTCCCGCCCCTCTCTCTCAACCAGTGCGCCACCCGGATCCCGAACATGCCCTCCTTGGTGTCGTGGAACGTGATCGTCGTGTCCAGAGCCGTGAGCTTCATGGTGAAGTCCATGGCCCTCCAGTTGGGCCCGTAGGTGATCACGACAGTGCGGTCCTCGCGAAGTTGGGGCTTGTGGTCCGGAGCGATCCACTCCGCGGTGAACTCAAGTACACCCTGGTCCTTGCCATCCTCCATCCGCTTGATCTCTTTGACTTTGATCCAGGGCGGCGGTTCCGGTCGGTTCCAGTACCCGACCCCGTTCACGTTGTCGTAGGTGAAGAAGATGCCCTGGTGGTGCGGGTGGTCTTGGCTCTCGCCTTCCACTTGCATGAACGGGTAGCCCCGCGTCAGCATTGTGCCTTTCGAGGTGTACACGGGGAAAAAGACGGGTTTCACCAGATTGTCCTTGTTGTACAGCAAGGTTGTGAAGTGCTTGCCGTTCACCAGGACCTCGATCTCCGTGTCGCTCTTCCGCACGAACTTGACCCCGCCCGTCGTGGAGCAGGCCGCCAACAACAGAACGGCCCCCACAAGAAGCGCGACGACTGGTAGCACCCGCGTCATGGCAAACCTCCTATTGCTCAAGTGTTCCACCGCAGCGCTACGGTTCCTGAGACGGCTCTTCCCCCTCACGGGGGCGTACTTGGGGATTCGCGTACACTTTCGTCCGGACCACCCAGGCGTCCGGGAAACCGCTCTTCTGCACCCGTTTCTGGAGTTCCTCCGCCTCGAAGCGCGACTTGCAATCGCCGATACGGACTTTGTAGTACGGGCTGTCAAATCGGAGGTACACGCCTTGGTCCAGGAATTTCATCAGGGCATCGTGGTAGTAGGCCCGGGCCGTGGCCTCGTCCGGTGTGGC
>CAYXFI010000248.1:0-4369 GCA_964464205.1 uncultured Cytophagia bacterium | reverse complement strand
TGGCGACAACTGAGGTACCCAATCATCTTCAGTCCATCCTCGTTCGACTGCGCACGGCAGATTCCTCTCGAAGCTGCGAGCCAAAGATGGTGAAAAACCGCCAGAAAGTCAATAGTCAGGCAGCACTCGGGGACCGCCATTCTCCCGACGCTGGCTGGTCGTCCCACGGGGAAAAAGAGAAGTCGTCCAAAACCACAGAGGCGCCGAGCCCGCGGAGGGACGCGAACTGGGTTGAGAAGCAACAATACCAGGAACGCTCCCACAACACACGCGCCCCGCCGGGGTCCCTGGCCAGGGGCTGCACTACTCTTCTGTTCCACTTGGACTTAGGAAACTCCAATGGCCTGAGTCAGGTTCTCTCTCAGCAAGATACCTCCGGATGCAATCGGCCTCCTGCGTTCGTCTCCGGGGCGTCTGCACCAAGCTCTGCGTCCGCTGCGCCGCCGCAGTTTTGGTGCGCCTTCTTCGCAAGTCCTCTCACTGGGCCAAGAGTTGCTAGGGTTAGAGCCATCCCGGAGTTCCAGAGGGCGTTTCCTCTACGCTCGGAGTCGGCCGCTCTTTCACATGTATCTAAGAGCTGCGCCTCTTCCCCGTCCCGAACGCGTCCCGGCGCTGGTGCAGACCGCCCAACCACATCCGCGCTTGATTATGAGGCGCCGAATGGTTAACATACGTCGACCGCGGGAAACGCCTTTCTGGAACGCACTTTGCAAACGGAAATACAGCTTCGGGGTAATGATCCCGCCCGAAAGAGAACCAGAGGAGGGGAACGGCTCTGTGGAGACCGGCACCAAGCCTTTCCGAGTGAAAGACTGCGCTCTGATCACCCTGGCCACCGGCATCAAGGCCCTCGATTTGCGCGAGCTCCGGGCTCGTCTGGAAACCATCGACGACGCCTGCATCTACCACCACTTCTGGGGCAGCCGACTACGCCCCTGCTTCGACGACCCGGAGTTTCACAACGACTTCGCCGTCTGGGCCCACCGGGCCTTGCACGACAAGACCCTGGCGGAACGCCTGAGCGTGATTGATCCTGTGGAATTCTCCTCCATCCGCGATCTTCGGCAGGAACTCGTCGAAGTGATTGAACAGCGGCTCGACGAATCCGAGCTGGCCGGTTGGACTCGAGCGGACGAGCCGTTCAACTTCCTGCGGTCGCAGATCGTAGTTTTCGACACGCACAAAGAGCTCAGTGATCCGGAGGAGCTCGCTCGCGAAGTGCCCCAGATGGGCACCGGCAGCATTTTCTACCACTTCATCGACGCCCGACGCCGCACCCCCGACAGCATCGACGACTTCCGGGAGTGGCTGTTGGGATTCGGCAGCCGCTACGCCGATCTCGTCGGCCTCATCGCCACGGTGGATCCGTACTTCCCCACCCTGGTTGAGCTCAGGGACCGTCTCGGCAGTCTGTTCAAGACCTACTTCGGAGGCCTCCTCGAATGACCACTCAGCTGGAACGGTACGCCGACATCGCCGGACAGGACGTCATCAATCACCTGCGCCAGCTCGCCAGTCAGCTTGAGGGAGTCCACGTGGTCCACGTGAATTCCACCCGGGTGGGTGGCGGTGTGGCCGAGATCCTGCGCAAGCTCGTCCCCTTGATGAACGAGCTGGGCTTGCGAGCCGAGTGGGAGGTGATCGAAGGGAATCCCACGTTCTTCCAGTGCACCAAGGCTTTCCACAACGCCCTGCAGGGCACGCCGGTCGAGCTCTCGGAAACCCTCCTCGAGGCCTACGTGGAGACGAACAGGGAGAACGCGGAGAAGCTGCGTCCCAAGCTGGAAGAAGCCGATGTGGTGGTGATTCACGATCCGCAACCGGCAGCGCTGCTACGGATGTGCCCGAACCGGCGGGGGCGGTGGGTCTGGCGTTGCCACATCGATGTGAGTCGCCCTTACCGACCCGTGTGGAAGTTCCTCCGGGGATTTGTGCAGGAGTACGACGCCAGCGTGTTCTCCCTGGCCGACTTCGCGCAGCCGCTCGATCACCCGCAGTACCTGATCGCCCCCAGCATCGATCCGCTCAGTGACAAGAATGTGGAACTGGGCGAAGAAGAAATCGAGGCCGTGTACGATCGATTCGAGCTGGACCCGGAACGTCCACTCATCCTGCAGGTCTCTCGTTTCGACCGTTTCAAAGATCCCGTGGGGGTGATCCGGGCGTTTCGACTGGCACGGAAGTTCGTGCCCACCCTCCAGCTCGTACTGGCGGGCGGTGGCGCCACGGACGATCCCGAGGGCGAAGCCATCTACAACGAAGTGCAGGCTGCGGCCGCGGACGATCCGGACATCAGGGTTCTGATGCTTCCATCCGACGCACACCGCACCATCAACGCGCTGCAGCGGGCGGCGGACATTGTTCTGCAGAAGTCCATCCGCGAGGGGTTCGGGCTCACCGTGACCGAAGCGCTGTGGAAGGCAAAGCCGGTGATCGGAGGCAACACGGGGGGCATCCGGCTGCAGGTGATCGACCACCACACGGGATTCCTGGTCAACAGCCCGGAAGGCGCCGCGCTGCGGATCCGCTACCTCCTCTACCATCGAGATCTGCTGGAAGACATGGGTTGGAAAGCCAGGGAATTCGTGCGGGAGAACTTCCTGCTCACTCGCCACCTTCGCGAATACCTGACCATGATCTACGGCCTGATGGATGGCCACAAAGAGCGCATCGTACTCGCCTGAACAAGGACCGCGCATGCACAGTTTTCAGCTACCACGCCGCGACAGTGTCGTACCGGCGTCGCAACCGGAAGGCACGGTGGATTGGCCAGACGTGCAGGAACAAGAGCGTTTGCTCGAGGCATTCTTCGACAGGTTGCGACACTCCACTCGAGCTATCCTTTTCCTCGACTACGACGGCACCCTGGCGCCCTTCCGGGTCAGAAGAGACCGAGCCAAACCTTACCCAGGGGTCGTGCAGTTGTTGAAGCGAATCCAGAACGTCGGGGACCGAACCCGTTTGGTGATCGTATCGGGCCGTCCCGTGCAGGAGGTGGCGAACCTGCTCGGCCTGCCGCGAACGGAGATCTGGGGCGCCCATGGGTGGGAGCACCTGGACCCGAAAGGCCGGCTCCACCGCGAGTCCCTTTCGCCAGATGTGGCGCGTGTCCTGGAGAAGGCCGAACTGGCGGTCCATCGCCTCGGACTGGACAAACGGTGTGAACGCAAGTACGCCAGCGTGGCTTTCCACGTGCGGGGCTTGCGGGGCGACCTGCAACGATCGCTTCTGAGCAAGGTAGAGACAGCCTGGGTTGCGCTGGCGAGCACGGCGGAACTTCAGCTGCTGAAATTCGACGGGGGCGTCGAACTCCGCGCGCGTGGCCAGCACAAAGGCGCCGTTGTGCGACGCGTGCTCTCGGAAGAAGACCAGAGAGGAAGTATTCCCGTCGCTTACCTCGGCGACGATGAAACGGACGAGGACGCCTTCGCGGCCTTAGAACCCCCGGATCTCGCGGTGCTTGTACGACGCGAATACCGGCCAACGCGGGCTCGAGTGTGGCTCCGCCCGCCGCAAGAGCTCCTCCGTTTCCTGCGAAGGTGGCTCTACGCAGTGGGAGGTTTGGAATGAAGTTCATGGAGAGCCAGTTCTACGGAAACCCGCTGTATCTCTGGGCACTGGCAGGCGTGGCCGCCGTGGCCACGTACGCCGGGCTAAAACTCGCTCAGCGTCAGCTCGTGCGCTACCTGCCCACGGTCACCCGCCGCACGGCGACCAAGGTGGACGACCTGATCGTCGACCTCATCGCCGGTACGCGGAAGCTGCCCCTCTTGGCGCTCTCCCTTTACGTGAGCTCGCTGCTCCTGACGCTGCCGGAAACCGCCGAGAAGGTGATCGGCACCCTGGCTGTGGTGCTCCTGCTGCTTCAGCTCGCCTTTTGGGGCAACCGGCTCATCGGCTACTTCATTTCCGACTACACCCGCAAGCAAGCCGAGGTGGACGCGGGAACCGCTACCACCATCTCCGCCCTGGGGTTCGTCGGACGCTTGATCCTGTGGACGGTGGTGGTCCTTCTGGCCCTGGACAACATGGGCATCAACGTGACCACCCTCATCGCCGGCCTGGGCGTGGGCGGAATCGCCGTGGCCTTGGCCGTGCAAAACATCCTGGGCGACCTGTTCGCATCCCTCTCCATCGTGCTCGACAAGCCGTTCGTGATCGGCGACTTCATCATCGTCGACAACTACATGGGCACTGTGGAACACGTCGGATTGAAAACCACCCGCATCCGGAGCCTCTTTGGCGAACAGCTCGTGTTTTCGAACAATGACTTGCTGCAGAGCCGGATCCGCAATTTCAAGCGAATGTACGAGCGACGTGTCGTGTTCAACATCGGCGTGGTCTACCAGACGCCGTACGAGAAACTGAA
>CAYXFI010000247.1:0-6134 GCA_964464205.1 uncultured Cytophagia bacterium | reverse complement strand
AACCGGTGCGGCGCGCAGAACGCCGCGCAACGCCCATCTCGAGGACGCCCAGGACTGCGTCCTGCCATTGACTCTCGGGGCCTTTCCGGGGCTGATCGAATCCCGGGTCAGAGTTCCCGAACTGTGCGAGGCCCCCGAATTGCGCCTTTCAACCTGAGTCCTGGTTCCTCGGCGGGGTCAGGCCGTACCGTTTCATCTTGGCGTAAAGCGTCTTGCGGTCTATCTGGAGCAAGCGGGCAGTGCGGGCGACGTTGCCGTTCAACCTCTTCAACGCCAGATCGATGTAGTCGCGCTCCACTTCCCAGAGGGGCCGAATCCTCTCCTGCGCCACCGCCACGCGCGAAGAGGCGTCGCGAACCACGATGTGCTCGGGAAGACTCGACGGCCGGATGAGATCCGAGTCCTCGAGAACGAGCGCCCGCTCGATCGTGTTCTCAAGTTCTCGCACGTTACCCGGCCAATCGTATTCAAGCAGCAGGCGCTGAGCCTCGGGGCTGAGACCGTACACGGTCTTACCCATCTCGCGGGCCAATCGCTGGACGAAGTAGTTAGCCAGCGGCAGGATGTCCTCCCTCCGCTCCCGCAGCGGCGGCAAGTAGATCGGGAATACGGTGAGCCGGTAGAACAGATCCTCCCGAAACTTCCCCTTCTCCACCGCCCGACGGAGATCCAGGTTGGTGGCGGCCACCACCCGCACATCGACCTGGATGGAACGCGTCCCCCCTACCCTTCGGATCTCCTTCTCCTGAAGCGCGCGCAAGATCTTCGCCTGGGTGTTGAGGGAAATGTTGCCGATCTCGTCGAAGAAGAAAGTGCCCCCATTCGCCAGTTCGAACGTGCCGGGTTTGCTCTCGGTGGCTCCCGTGAAGGCCCCTTTCTCATGCCCGAACAGTTCGCTCTCGAAGAGGGTCTCCACCAGCGCACCGCAATCCACGACCATGAAGGGCTTGTCGCTCCGCCTGCTCCGGTAGTGGATCGCCTTAGCGATCAACTCTTTGCCCGTGCCGCTTTCCCCCATCACCAGGACCGTGCAATCGGTGGGCGCCACCCTGTCCACAAGCTCCAGGATCTCCAGCATACGGGGGCTGCGGGTGATGATTCGCTCCGGCCGGTCAGGGCCCACGGCGTAGCCAACTCCGTTGAGCCTACTCCTGACGATCCTCTTCCTCTCCAGGATCTTCTCCAGCACCCTGAGCACGGATTCCCCGTCCAGGGGTTTCGGCAGGTAGTCGTAGGCGCCTTCCCGCATGGCCTCCACCGCCGTATCGACGGAGGCGAATCCCGTGATCATCACGATCTCGGCGCGTTTGCCCAGACTCTTCATCTGCCGGAGGAACCCAATGCCGTCCCCGTCCGGGAGACGCATGTCGAGAAACACCGCGTCGAAGTCGTTCTCCCAGAGCAGGCGCAGCCCTTCGCCGCCCCTCTCACAGGTCACAGCCAGGTGTCCGGCGCGCGAGAATGTGTGCTCCAGCAACTCGCGCACGAAAGGCTCGTCGTCCACAATCAGAACCGCAGCCCGCTCGTCAGACATTCCCAAGCTGCCTCCCGCATCGAGTCTGTCTGCCATCGTAGGCCCACCTCACCGCCACATCCAACCCATCCGGCCCAAACACGACCGCGCGCAGCAATTGCCGCGCAGCCACCGATTGTCCCTGTGCGCCCCGCGTTCGTCTCCACGCGACCTGCGCCCACTCGCACGAGCAAACCCGGCCAATACCCATGTCACAGCGATCGCCACCAGTTCTCTCCCGGGTCCCCGCGGGCGCGGCCAGTCCCGCCATCCCCCTCAGCGCCGAAAAACGAAGTACAAGAGCGCGGCCAGCACGATGAAGTTCACCAAAACCCCGATCGCGATCCGCAGGAACGTACGGCGCTCTTTCTGGAGCCTCAGGTTCTCGGCTTTCAAGCGCTCGTGTTCCACGACCTTGCGAAGCACGTTGGAGAGCTTCTCCGGGGGGAACGGTTTCATGATGTAGTCGTAGGCGCCGTCTTTCATCGACTGGACTGCGTTTTCCACGGTCGCATGCGCCGTAATCATCACAACCGGGATGCTCCCATCCAGCTCCTTGATCTTGCGCAGCAACGTGATCCCATCCATCCCGGGCATCTTGATGTCGACTACGGCCACGTCCGGTCGCTTTTCGGCAACCATTTCCAGAGCCTGTACGCCGCTCTCCGCAGTCCGCACGGAGAAACCGTCAAGCTCGAGCCACTCCTTCAAAGAATCCCTCATGATCATCTCGTCATCCACAATCAGGACGTCGGGCTTCTCCTTTAGCTCCGTCATCTCCTCAGCCATGACCTGCTCCTCTACCGTCTTCGCACCGCCCACGGCTTCCGCGACCTGGCCGACGCCGCTCACGTCTCCTGCTGTACCGTCGCGTCCGCCGCACCCTCTCCGTTGGTCAATCTCGATTTGACGGGAATGCGGATGGTGAATTTCGTACCCATGCCCACCTCACTTTCGACCTCGATGCTCCCGCCGTGACGTTGAACTATGCTGTAAACCATCGACAGACCGAGCCCGGTTCCCTTCTTGTCCAGTTTCGTCGTGAAAAACGGGTCGAAAATCCGGGGCAGGTCTTCTTTTCGGATTCCGCAGCCGGTATCCTCCACGATCAGGTCCACGTGTTCCCCGGAATCGACCAGTCGGGCTCGGATGTAGAGCTTCCCGCCCTCCGGCATCGCCTGGGCCGAGTTGATGATCAGGTTCAGCAGCACTTGCTGAAACTGTTTGAAGTCCACTTCGATTGGCGGCAAGTTTTCGTCGTATTCTTCGATCACCTCCACGTTTTGCAACTGGATTTGATGCTTCACGAGTGCCAGTGCCTTGGCCACGAGCTCACGCATATTCACAGGCTCAATGGTCGGCTTCGTCGGGCGGGCAAATTCCAACAGGTTTTTCACGATTTCGGAGCAGCGGGCGATCTCGTGCTCCATCGTGTCCAGGTACTGTCGGAAGCGGGAAAGGTCCGTTCTTGGCACTTCGTCGCTATGCAGCCGCCGCTGCAGCACTTTGATGTACGTGAGCACCCCCGTCAGGGGGTTGTTGATCTCGTGGGCCACTCCCGCAGCCAGCTCCCCCATTGAGGCCAGCCGCGCGGCCCGAATCATTCGTTCCTGTGCCTGGAGGAGCTCCTGATTCATCTTCTCCAGCCGCTCAATCAGGTAGGGCAAGCACATCTCCACTTCGGCCAGGCCCTGGTACACGGCCACCGCCTTCTCCCGGCAGGTGGGGTAGCCACAGGCACCGCAGTTCAGCTCGTCTTCCGGTCCGTACTTTCCGATGCTCGCCAGGATCCTGCGGATGTCTTCTTCCGTCGGCGCTGGCAACGACAGGGCCTCTTTGGTGAACTCCCGCCGGAGTGAAACATCCGCAAGCTCCTCCCATTGCCGCTCCACTTCCTCCCGTGTTTGCTCCGAGATGCGGCTCCGCACGTAGTTGGCGACGATGTCTTTTCGAATGAACACCGACAGGTCGTTGTCCATCACCGGGCCGTTGATGCATCCTTCGCAAAACAAAATGTCCAGGAACTTCGCCTCCACCCTGCCCTGTTCGACACTGTTCAGGATTTCGATGGTGCGGTCGCGTCCTTCCGTCACAATGATGTCATTATCGAGGATGTCACCCTTCAGCGCCGCGGTCTTGAGCAGCCCACCCGAGACCGGGAAGATCCGCCCGATGTAGGCGCTGGGGCCGTCGAATTCCGCCTCAGGGGCTTGCTCGATGGTGACCCCGCGTTTCGCCAGCAGGTCCTTGAGCTCCCGGTAGGTCAGGGCCTCGTCCACCACGCCTGCCACCTTCGGATCGTCTTTCTCACGTTTTTTCCCGATGCAGGGCCCGATGAAGACCACACTCGCATCCGGCCACAGCTTCCACCGAATCACCCTCGCCGTGGCGATCATCGGCGACACGATCGGGGCGAGGAAGAGAAGGAGCCCCGGACGGTACTTCTCGACGTAGCCCACAATGGCCGGGCAGGGGGTGGTGATGATGAGGGACATTGAGCGCGACTGCGCAAGACGAGTGTACTCACGACTGATCAGATCGGCTCCCAGAGCCACCTCCACGACGTAGCGAAAACCAGCCTGCTTGAGCGCACCCACGACCCGCTTGTAGGGCACGTCCGGGAAAGCCGCTGGAAAGGACGGCGCAAGAATAGCCGCCACCGGTTTCCCGGACTCGAGCAAACTCTCGGTGTGTTCCAGGCCGCTCGCCACGCGCTTCGCATTTTGTGCGCATGCCCGTATGCAGCTGCCGCAGCCGATGCAGCGTTCCGGCATGACCTGCGCCTGGCCGCCCACAATGCGGATGGCCTTGGCCGGACACGTCCGCACACACGAGTAGCATCGTTTGCACCGATCCGGGATCGTCTCCACCACCGGCGTGGCCAAGCCCCGACTGTCAGTTGCGCATCCCTGTGTCGATTCCATGGCCCCTCAGTCTCTTCTCCTCGCAACCGTCGCACACGAGCTGCGAAAACAAAAAGGGTGCCGTATTCGCAGCACCCTCCGCACAGCGCTCACTTCTGCAAAGTAGGACTTCACATACTCCGCACGAATTTTGAGGTCGGCTCCTCGAACTCAGGGAAATCCTTTTGCTCCCTCTTGCCCACCTTCTTTGGAACGAGACCCAAAGCCATCGCTACTCCGTACAGGATGGCCTCCGGCCGCGGCGGGCATCCGGGGATGTAGTAGTCCACCGGCACAACCTTGTTGGCGCCGCCCCAGATGTTGTAGGAATCGAACCACATGTCGCCGCCGCACGCGCAGGAGCCGATGGCGAACACAAGCTTCGGATCCGGGGTAGCTTCTATCAGCCGGCGCAGGGCAGGCGCCACCTGACGCGTGACGGCGCCGGTCACCAGGATCACGTCCGCGTGCCGAGGCGAACCAACCAGCTTGATGCCGAACCGCTCAGCGTCGTAGTACGGCGTGAGGACGTTGATGACCTCGATATCGCAGCCGTTGCAGGCGCCGCAATTCGCGTGGTACACCCACAACGCTTTCGGGAATGCCTTCGCACACAGTTTCTTCAGCATCATTCCGCCTCTATCCCGTTCGCCGACGAACCGTTCTTCGCGCTGCCGAAGCGATCCCAGCTATCTCCAGCACTTAGTGAGCGGTCCCACCTGCCCAGATGCTCAGGATGGCTCGCGTGGCCGCATCCAAGGGCGTGTGCAGGATCTGCGGGTACACCCCCAGCAACACACAGGCCCCAGCCAAAACTACCAAGCTCAGCCACATGAGGAACGGCACCTCGCGCACCGGACCGCCCGGGTTCGCGCTCACCACCTCCACGGCCGGCTTTCGCCAGAACACGCGGTACGCGGCCCACACGAGGCAGGCGATCGTCAGCAGGCCCGTGAAGATACCGATTCCGACCGCCCAGTACAGCCTGACTTCTCCCACGGCCAAAAAAATGGTGAACTTGCTCATGAAGCCGTTGAACGGCGGCAGCCCTCCAATGGCCAGGGCACCGATGAAAAACGCGACCGCCGTTATCGGCATCTTGCTTGCCAATCCGCCGAGCTCCGAGATCCGCCGCTTGCCGCCAGTCGCGTACATGATGGCGCCCACGCTCATGAAGAGCAAGGCCTTGATGATCGTGTGATTCACCAGGTGGAACAGGCCGCCATAGATACCGAGGTAGGTACCCAGACCCAGCCCTTCGAAAACGTAGCTGATCTGCGAAACGCTCGAGTACGCCAGCAATCGCTTGAGGTCATCCTGCACGAGAGCCATCACGATGCCGATCACCATGCTGGCGGACGTGAGAATAGCAATGAAGACGACGATGGCGTGGTAGTGGGGGGCAAAAATTGTGACGGTTCGCGTGAGAGCGTAGGCACCGATTTTGATCACCAGGCCCGAGAGCAAGGCGCTGATCGGCGTGGGTGCCTCGGCATGGGCATCGGGCAGCCAGGCGTGGAACGGTACCAATCCCGCCTTGGTCGCGAAACCGCAGGTCATGAAGGCCACCGCCATCAGCGCAATATCCTTCGGGATCGCGTCGGCGATACGGCCCATCTCGGTGAGCATGAGAGCAGCCCGACCCGACCCGAGATGGTGCACTCCCGCGGCGTACACCAGGATGATCCCGAACAACGAAAACGTCATGCCCGTGATGA